>JAITCT010000016.1 GCA_031282925.1 Dysgonamonadaceae bacterium
CGGCATCGCTTACCCTTATCTCAAAAATGAGGTTGAGTTTTTCAGCACAGATTCGTGCCCTATGGCTTAACTCCGGGAGATTCGAATATTTTCTCTCAGACCTGGGGCTATATTCAAAACAGGGCAATCTTGGACAGGTGAAAAAGCTGAGTTTTCAGCAGACCCTAAATACGACAGTATGAACGCCAGCCGTTCCTCCATGCAGGGCAGAGCACTGTTGGCATACATCGTGTATGCACGCAATCCCCTGCTACGTTTACCATTCATATGATATTCGGATAAATATTCATCATGTGCTGCCTTGAAATAAGGCAGCAGTTCGTTGAACTTTTCAACCGTGTAACCGGTCATCGCTACAAATCGGTTGACCCTTTTTTGCCATTCCTGATATTTCATGCTGAAAAGATCGTACTTTCGCGCGTAATATGTAAATTTAAGTTGACTTAATCTCTAATACAAAAATAAACACGCAAATTAAAGTTGCTTTCGCCATACTGATATGCTTTCCTGTGTTGGTGATTGACGGAAAACTGCTTGCCGGACGCGGTGCATCCATTGCCGGGATCATCAACCATCAGACCGGCGTTGATATACCGTTGCAATTCATCGACCGCATTGAGAATATATAGAGAAAAGTAAAGTTTTACATTTTAAAGGTAATGCTTTTATATCGGGAAAATTTAGCTTTAAAATATCCGGCTCAAAAACAACTGTTTTTCAATAAATACAAAAATTTAATGTTTTTAATATTTTGTGTAGTTTAAAAAATGATTACCTTTGCGCGCAAATAGGGTGCTATTAAAAATGATTAATCGTATTATTATTCGCGTCAAAGTGCTTCAGATAGTATATGCCTGCTATCAGAAAAATTCTAAAGATTTGGTGAGTGCCGAAAATGAATTGTTATTCAGTTTGGAAAAATCGTACGATTTGTATCACTATTTATTGCTGCTCATTGTCCTTTTGACGGATGCCGAACAAAAACGAATCGATAAGAACAGGAATAAGTTATTGGCGACCGAAGAAGAACTGAATCCAAACAGGCGAATGGCCGATAACCGTTTTGCCGAACAATTAAGAACTAACGGCAAATTGACGGCTTTTTCCACGCAAAAAGGCGTTTTGTGGAACGATGATGGTTCTTTGTTTATGCGTAATCTCTTGAAAAAAATCATTCAATCGGATTACTATAAAGAATATTTGCAATCAACGGATTCGTATGAATCCGACAGGGAATTTTGGCAATGGGTTTTTCAATATATCATCCTGGAAAATACGGAGTTATCTGAAATGATGGAAGACAAAAGCATTTATTGGAACGATGATTTGGATGTAATCGGCACTTTTGTCCTCAAAACAATCAAGCAGTTTTCGCCCAAAACAGATTCAAAACGGGAATTGTTGCCGATGTTCAGAAACAAAGAGGATAAGGAATTTTCCGTCAAATTGTTACATCATACGCTTTTGGAAGGGAAAGAACATAATGAACGAATCAACCGGCAAATCAATAATTGGGAACTTGACCGGATTGCACAAATGGATCTGTACATTATGCAAATTGCGCTGAGTGAATTGCTGAATTTTCCCAATATTCCGATTAGTGTTACCTTAAACGAATACATTGATTTGTCAAGGTATTACAGTACACCGAAGAGTCCGAATTTTATCAACGGCATTTTGGATTCGATTGTTCGGGAATTGAAAAGCGAGGGAAAATTATTCAAAGATGAGTAATACCACTCGCCTTCAAAGGGAAGTCGGGCAAGTAAGTTTGACCATAATATATTGCGGCAAAATCCCTAAAGGGGATTTTCGGGCAAGAAATTATAAATTTTAATTAAATTAAATAAATAGATTTATGACAACAAATTTATCGTATGTTTTAGTGGAAGCTCAAGGCGGCGTCGGTTGGAGCGGGATTTTCATGTTAGTTGCAGTATTTGCTATTATGTATTTTATGATGATCCGCCCTCAGCAGAAGCGGCAAAAAGAAATTCAAAAAATGCGTAACAACCTGAAAGTCGGAGATAAAATCGTTACCGCCGGTGGGATTCATGGAAAAATTAAAGAACTCAACGAAAAGGATTTTCTCATTGAAATTGCAGAAAACGTTCGAGTCAGAGTGGATAAAGCTTCGGTTTTCGTTTCGAGCGGCGACATTCAGGCAAGTAAATAAAAAACGTTTTCTGCTTGAGAGGCAATGAAAACCGTTGGACTTACCGGAGGTATAGGCAGCGGAAAATCAACGGTTTCCCGTTTGCTGGAAATCATGGAAATACCGGTTTATGCGGCGGACACGGAATCAAAAAAACTGGTTGATACTTCGCCGCGTATTCGGGAACAATTATCGGCTAAATTCGGTCTGCAACTGTATCGGGACAACAGACTTGACAGGGAAATGTTGGCCTCGCTGATTTTTGGGAATAAAGAAAACCTGCAATTCGCCAATTCGGTGATTCATCCCGCTGTGTTTGAGGATTTTCGACACTGGGCGGAAAAGTGCAATAATGTTTCTTTTGCAGTTATCGAATCGGCAATTCTATTTGATTCAGGGTTCAACAAAACCGTTGATATAACCGTTAATGTTTCCGCACCGCCGGAAGTCCGCATCCGGCGAGTGGAACAAAGAGACCGTGTTTCCCGCAAATCGGTTCAGGCCAGAATCAACAGTCAAATTTCGGAAAAAGAGCGAAACCGGTTGTCGGACTATATTATTTTCAACGATGACGTTCATGCCTTGCTTCCACAGGTGGAAAATTTAGTTCATGTTTTATTGGGAATGAGAAGATTGTGATTAATTTTGCAACTTTGCCGCATCATTGCGAAGCGAGAAAGCAATCATGAGTACACTGTTATTTTGAATTGCTTCAGGGTTCGCAATAGCGGTTGCGGCAATAAAAAAAATGATTTGAGATTTATGTTGAAGAATATTTTATCTGTTTCCGGGAAAAGCGGATTATTCAAAATGATTTCCCAAGGAAAAAATGTATTTATTGCAGAATCGCTGGTTGACCAAAGACGGATTCCTGTTTACTCAAGGAATACAATAGTATCATTAGGAGATATCGGTATTTATACCGACGGTGAGGCAGTTCCCTTATCTCAAATTTTCAGCATAATTAAAGAAAAAGAAAACGGCAAACCGATAGATTTCAGCCGAATCAATAACCCGGACAAATTGAAAAGCTATTTTATGGAAATTCTTCCTAATTTCGACCGGAATAGAGTGTATCTTTCCGACATTAAAAAAATTACAAGCTGGTATAATTTGTTGATAAATAATGGAATTGTAGATTTTGAAAAGAAAGAAGAAACAGAAGAACCTCTAAAAGGGAACAGCTAAACTATGGAAGAAAAATTTTCAGATAAATATGATGACAGCGAAGCCGTGGCTTTTATTCTAAACTATCTTCCTGTGGAATTGAAAGAAAAGTTTACGGAAGATGATATTTATTATATTCTGGACGCCGGTGAAGATTATTACGAACAAAGTAATTTTTTTGAAACGGATGATGAAACGGAAGAACGTGAATTAATCGAATACATTGTCCGTGAAGCGGCAAAAGACAAGGCAGGAAAATTTTCGAGGGAGGATATTTTGTTTGTCTTGCGTGGCGAAGAAGCTTATTTCGAATCAATCTACGGCGACATGGATGGGTGGACATCTGAAATAGACAAATAAAAAAAGGGATTCTGACCTTTGCAAACTAAATACGAATGAAAAAAAGAATTTTAATCACCGGGGGATCCGGATTTGTCGGTTCCCATTTATGCGAACGGCTATTGAACGAGGGGAATGAAGTTGTTTGTATGGATAACTTTTTTACCGGTTCAAAACACAATATCATCCATTTGTTGAATAACCCGTATTTTGAATTGATCCGCCACGACGTTACCATGCCCTTTTCTGCCGAAGTAGAAGAAATCTATAATCTGGCTTGTCCGGCATCGCCGGTGCATTATCAGTTCGACGCCATCCAAACGGTCAAAACATCCGTCATGGGAGCAATCAATGTGCTTGGACTTGCCAAAAGGGTGAAAGCCAAAGTTTTGCAGGCATCCACCAGCGAAGTTTACGGCGATCCGCACATCCACCCGCAAACGGAAAGCTACTGGGGCAATGTCAATCCGATAGGCATCCGTTCCTGCTATGACGAAGGAAAACGTTGTGCGGAAACTTTATTTATGGACTATCACCGGATGAATGACGTCAAGATAAAAATCGTACGCATTTTTAACACATACGGGCCGAGAATGCATCCGAACGATGGACGGGTTGTTTCCAATTTCATTGTTCAAGCGTTGAACAATCAGGATATTACCGTATATGGCAAAGGCGAACAAACCCGGAGTTTTCAGTATGTTGACGATTTGGTTGAAGGAATGATCCGTTTGATGAATACGGACGACTCAATCACCGGTCCCATGAATATCGGGAATCCGGGGGAATACAAAATCATAGAATTGGCGGAAAAAATCATCCGGCTCACCAAGTCCAAGTCCAAGATTATTTACAGACCCTTACCTCAGGATGACCCGACACAACGCTGCCCCGATATATCTTATGCTAAAAAGGTTTTGAACTGGGAACCTAAAGTACAGTTGGAAGAAGGGTTATTGAAAACAATCGAATATTTCAAATTGTGAACGGTGAACAGTGAACTGAAACACCCGTTCACCGTTCTCCATTTCACTTATCCGCATTTTGAGTTCCCGCAAGAAGTACAAGTCAAGCAGCCTTCCTGATAAACCAGCGACTCATGGCCACAATTCGGGCATTTCCGCCCTTTCACTTGCGCACCTTCCTGCACATATTTCTTCAATGCACGTTCCACGCCGTTTTTCCAGGTATTGATGGATTCGTCTTTTAACTGCAATCCTTCCACCAATTTGATGACTTGATCAACGGGCATCGAATAACGCAATACGCCGGAAATCAGTTTGGCATAGTTCCAGTATTCGGGATTGAATTTGTCGGAAAGCCCTTCGATGGTCGTCTTGTATCCGCGCTTGTTGGTATATTGAAAATCGTAGCGTTTATTCCCGTTTTCATCCACATTTTTGATGATCGCGCCTTTCGTCAGGTTTTTCGGAAGGAAAATCCCTTCTTCTTCATCGTTGATACCGGTGAAAATTTCGTAAGGACGGCCGTTCAACAAGCCTATAAAAGCAATCCATTTTTCCTTGTTATTCTGAAATTTAACAATATCCGCTTCCAGTTCACGGGGACGTTTCGCAACAATAATCGGCGGCTCAATACAATCTTTCTCTTTCTTTTTTTCACCGGAAGCGGCTATCAGCACGCCGCTTCTCGAACCGTCGCGGTAAACCGTACAGCCTTTGCATCCCGATTCCCATGCCTCAATATACAGTTGATTGACTAATTCTTCATCCACTTCGTTCGGCAAATTAATCGTAACGCTGATGGAATGGTCGACCCATTTCTGTATCCTGCCCTGCATCCGGACTTTCCGCAACCAGTCCACATCGTTGGAAGTAGCCTTATAATAAGGTGATTTTTCGATCATCGCATCCACTTCTTCCTGACTGTATTTCTTTGCGGCCGGATATTTATTTGCTTCCATCCAGGTTACAAATTTGTGATGGAAAACGATGTATTCTTCCCATGAATCGCCCACTTCATCAACAAAATCTACTTTGACGGCCGAATCGTTGGGATTAACCTTCCGCCGCCTTTTATAGACCGGAAGGAAAACCGGTTCAATCCCCGAAGTTGTTTGCGTCATCAAAGAAGTTGTTCCCGTAGGTGCAATGGTCAGGCAGGCAATGTTCCGCCGGCCGAATTTCCTCATTTCTTCAACCAGCTGCGGATCGACTTCCTGCAAGCGCTGCAGGAAAGGATTCCCTTCTTCCCGCCTGGCGTCGTAATGTTCAAAAGCGCCGCGTTCCTTAGCCATGATAACCGAAGAACGGTAAGCGGCCAAAGCCAGCGTTTTCTGCACTTCTTCGGCGAAAGCGGTAGCTTCTTCCGTGCCATACCGCAAACCCAAAGCGGCCAGCATATCGCCTTCGGCCGTGATTCCAACGCCTGTGCGCCGCCCCAAAAGCGTTTTCCGGCGAATTTTTTGCCACAAAACCCGTTCGGCATGTTTCACTTCTTCCAACTCCGGATCGCTGTTGATTTTGCTGAGAATCGTGTCGATTTTTTCGATCTCAAGGTCAATAATATCGTCCATAATCCGCTGGGCATAAATGACATGCTTTTTGAATAAATCGAAATCGAAAGCCGCATCCGGTTCAAAGGGATTCGTTACATACGAATACAGATTGATGGCCAGAAGCCGGCAACTGTCGTAAGGACACAAAGGGATTTCGCCGCAGGGATTAGTGGAAACGGTTCGGAACCCCAAATCGGCATAACAATCCGGCAATGATTCTTTGAGAATCGTATCCCAGAACAGAACGCCCGGCTCGGCAGATTTCCATGCATTGTGGATGATTTTGCTCCAAAGCGTTCTTGCACTGACTTCTTTCTTATAACCGGGATTTTCGGAATCAACGGGATATTGCTGTACGAAAGGTTTGTTGTTGATTACGGCGTTCATGAAATCATCGGTAATTTTTACGGAAACATTGGCGCCGGTTACTTTTCCGTCCGTCATTTTTGCGTCGATAAACGATTCGGCGTCAGGGTGCTTAATGGAAACGCTTAACATTAAAGCGCCCCGGCGTCCGTCCTGCGCCACTTCGCGCGTAGAATTGGAATAGCGCTCCATGAAAGGCGCCAAACCGGTAGATGTCAGCGCCGAATTTTTCACAGGCGAACCTTTGGGGCGAATGTGCGACAGGTCATGCCCTACGCCGCCCCTGCGTTTCATCAGTTGCACCTGTTCCTCATCAATCCGGATAATCGCTCCGTAAGAATCGGCCGAGCCGTCCAAGCCAATCACAAAGCAATTGGATAATGATGCAATCTGGAAATGATTGCCGATGCCGGTCATCGGACTTCCCTGGGGAACAATATATTTGAAATGATCGAAAAGATTAAACAGTTCGGCCTCAGTCAGAGGGTTAGGATAGTTTTTTTCAATACGCGCAATTTCTCCCGCCAGCCGGCGATGCATGTCGGCGGGCGTTTTTTCGTAAATATTCCCGAAAGCATCTTTCAAGGCATATTTGTTTACAAATACTTTGGCTGCCAATTCGTCGCCAGAGAAATAATCAAGCGAAGCTGTATACGCTTCGTCAAAGGAACACATATTACTTTTCATAAATAATTTTCTACCTGCATGATTTGACGGGACTTTTATTTGATTCCGAAGGCGCAGTGCATTATTTTCACACTGTTTTTCCGGTAAATTTTTTATCCTGTTTTCGGAAAAATATTATTTTACGGATAATGCCACCACAATAGCGGTTTCCGACCGATTATTCCACAGCGAATGAGGAACAGAACCTTTTACAGGATAAGATTCATTTTCATGTACAATGACTTTTTCATTATTTAAGCAAATTTTGACTTCACCTTTCACAACAATGAACAGATGATTATGTTCATGCGTATGAAATTCCGACGGACCGCCACCGTCTTTCTCCACATACACAATCGACCCGTCAATAATTTCACCCGCATGAGCAAAAAGTTTCTTTGTAAAAAAATTCATGTGACCAGGTGCAGGAACAAATCCTTTCATATCTTTCATTTTAAATTCAATTTATGTTTGACAAAAAAAAATAACAAATTTTACCAGCCGGTTTTTACAATTTCCGTAAAATCAGACCGGTTTTCCACTTTTCAGGGATTGGGATAAGCCTGTCAAATCGGGAGAAATCAATACGCTGTCTCCTGTTTTTACTGTCTTTTTCACCGCGTACTTTTTAAATGATTCAATGCCGCAAAAGTACAATTTTTTTTTTGAATTGAACAATTGTTTTTCCTGCGTTGCCCGTTTTTCTTCCGGTTACTCCCGTTTCAAAATTCTTTATTTTTAAAATGTAACGCATTACTTTTAAAATGTTCCGAATTATATTTAAAATGTTCCCGGTTATATTTGAATTGTTCCCAGTTATATTTGAACTGTTCCCGATTATATTTTAAATGTAATGCGGAACTTTCCCTTCGCGTAATTTGCGTTCAAGCAATAAAGAAGGCGAATGATGCGAATTTTGTTGTTTTTTTTCTTAAATTCGCCCCCGAAACCGGAATAATTAACGGTTTCGTTAAAAGATTTAGTTATTAACACATTAAAATTTTATTTTTTTATGAAAAAAATTATTTTACCGCTTATGATTTTCGCTTTTAAAGAGATGAAAATGAAATTTTTAATTTTATCAGTGATTATGCTATCGTTGTTGGGATGCTCCAATAATGATGATTTGTTCAACAGCGACACGGATAACGGCAATACGAAATACAGCGACACCATTACCGTCGGATACCGGCAGGAATATCTTGCCCCCGGCAATGCGTTTTCGCTGCAATTCGACTCCCTTTTGCACGATTGGCGCGCTCCGGAAGGCTCGCCGGTGAATAACGATAAAGATGTTAAAGTCCGTATTTCGCTTGATATTAACGGTCAAAAATATCAAACCGCCCTCTCCTTACTTGACGGGGAACAGCAATATGCAATAGCGCAGGGACTCAGGTTCGAGTTGCTTGCGGTAGAACCGCGCCCGTTAGCCGAACCGGCGGCGGATTACCGGATCAGGCTTGCCGTTCGGGAATGTGAAGACGCCGGTCAATATCTTATTGACGGCAAGTTTGAAGAAGCCCGCAAAGCGATTGACAATTGGCTGAAAGAGACTGAAGACTGGGTGATTCCGGCCAATGTACACGCCTCTGCTTACGTATTGGAAAAACTTACCGGATGGCTGGAATATCATCTTGCCGTTTCCGATGCGCAGGTGTTGTGTTATGATTGCATTAAAACCTATCCTGCTCAAAGCGAAATAATCATTTCGTATTCCAACCAGAGCAAATATGAGTATAAAACGCTTGATATTCAATCCGGTTCGCCCATGCAGACCGGCGGATTCCATGATTTTGACGGCACAAGACTGTTGCTGTTGCAAGTCGATTACACAAGCAACCGGTTTGAAGCGGTCAAGGACTTGTTTTTCCCGGGGAAATCCGATGAATTTAGCGTGGCGGAAAAATATCAAAGTCCCGGCGATTTCGGATTCCAAAAACTGTATTACAAGGAATTGGAACAGTTGTTTTTTTATGGAACTATCATCTGGATGGGGCGCGGCGAAATTCTGTATCCGAAAAATTGGAACATTCCGCAGGAATACCCTCTTACTGCACAACTCGATATTGTTGTCCCCAAAAATGGTTTTGAGTGGGCGGGAGTTAAAGAAGGCTGGCAACCCCCTTCGGAAGACGTGAAAAGCGTTTGGCTCTCCGTGATGCCGTCGATTTTGGCAAGAGAATTTCTCGCCGCCAATCCCGAAGAAAAAGTAAAGGTGTATTTTTATCAACCGAGTGTTGGAGTGGGCGACCCGGGGGACTGGAAATGGATTTTTATTTTGCGCAATCAATTCTCGCCAACAGAATATTCCCAATCCTTTTTCACAATCGACCGTCATCCGCTATAGCCTGCCGCAAACCGGCGCAGCTGGTAATAAGCAACACGGCGGGGGATATAAAGATGAAAACAATGAAATTTTTCCTCTTTTGCCATGCTTGCTTTGGGTATGGCCGCGGCTTGCCCGGAAAACGATACGCAGGGACAGGGAACAGATAATTCGGACGAACAGGATTTGGAATTGAGGGGAACCAAATGGAAACCGGCAAACATACGCAACCTCGCGACAGGAACGATTGCAGGTTGAAAGCAAGGCCATCAAAGAGCGCAACCGCCAAAACCTGCTTATGCAGGAAAATTTGTCGTTTACCGATGCCGCCGCTTTGCTCGGCATATCCCGCCCTGCATTATAGAACCTGCTCGAAACAAAGAATATAGAACTTCTACGCAAAAACAAACGCACAATCAGGGTAAAAAAGTCCGATTTGCAAAAGAAGAATACATCAGCTGCTGATGTCCGATTTCTCAGAAACGACCAATGTTATGACCGTTGACGTAAACCATGCCTTTCTTCCAGTTGCTCAGGTCTAAAAAGGTATCGCCGGTTTTATCCAAATGGAAAACGGCGCGGTAATAAGCGGGACAGGCGGTTGTAGTCCCGTGGTTGAAATGATATTTGCCGTCGGATTCCAGCGGATTGGGGTAGAAAAATTCCGTGCCTTCAAGCGATATTCCCGAAATCACGCCGTTGTAGAGCATCCGTTCGAGGACGTCGAAATACTGCGCTTCGCCGGTCAGCCGGAACATCCGTTCCGCCCAGTACACGCCCCCGATGGCGGCGCAGGTTTCGCCGTAAGCCGTCAGGTTGGGCAGTTCGTAGTTGGCGCCGAAGGCTTCACCGTCATGTCGGGCGCCAAGTCCGCCGGTGAGGTACATTTTCTTGCCGGTCATGTTGTCCCAGAGTTTGTGTATCGCGGCAGTATAGGCGCTGTCGCCGTACAGGGCGGCAATATCGGTCATGCCGGCGTACATGTAAACCGCACGGACGGCATGTCCGACCACCTCGTCCTGCCGGGTTACGGGCAAATGATCCTGGCTGTACTCCCCGCGAATATGCCGGTGTTGCCTGTCGCCTTTCAGGTCAAGGAATTTTTTAGACAAACGCAAATAGTCCCTGTTTCCCGCAATCTGATACAGTTTAATCAAACCTGTTTCGACAATCTGGTGTCCGGGGACTTCATAATTCATACTGTCGCCGAAAACCTTTACCAGCAAGTCGGCGTTTCGGAGTGCAATGTCGAGGAAATTGCGTTTGCCGGTCGCCCAATAATGCGCTGCGGCTGCTTCAAACATGTGTCCGCTGTTGTAAAGTTCATGGCTCATGTCCAGACCGTTCCAGCGGTCGCCGCTGGTTTTTACCCGGTTTGCCGGCGGACGTTTGGGGTCAATAGTGCGCCATGTGGTCAGATAGCCGTCCGGCTCCTGTCCGTAAGCTATCAGGTTGATGATGGAATCCAGACAGTTTTCCAGCGCCGGACTGGGTGCGTTGATTAGCGAATAAGCCGCGCCTTCGATGGTTTTATACACGTCGGTGTCGTCAAAGGGCATTGCGCCGCGGGCTTTTGCCGTTTTTGCCGCTTTCCCGCGAATGACGTCGCCGGCGGTAACAAAGTTTTCCAGACGTCCTTCCGATTCGCATTTGTCAAAAGCGTAACGTACGGTTTTTTCCTGTATGGTGCGGATTTTGGGCAACCAGAAATCATCGGTCAATGTTACTTTATTCAATTTTACCTGTTGAATCGGGTAATCTGCCTGCTTTTTGTCGCTTTCTCCGCACGACAAGGAAGTAAATGTGGAGAAAGTAAAAATAAGAGATACTAAATATTTATTCATTTTGCCTGTATTTTAATGTTTATTGTTCATAAATATATTGTTTACGCCTAGTCATTTTACTTTAAAATTCGGGTAATATCTTTATTATTTTATGAATGAAAAAAAGGAAGATTGCCTTGGAATAAATTCAAGACAATCTTCCTTTTTTTCATCTTTCTGAAATCCTATCTGTAACTGTTACCAAGACCTTTTACTGCAATCCGTAAGCGTACACTTCACTCAGATTGGTGAAAGTGGATCTGTAGCTTCCTGTAATTGATACTCTAAAGTAGCGTCCTTTCTTCCGAACGTCAACAGCGAATATATGACGGTCGGTTGACTTGTGCAAGTCCTCGAAAGTTCCTACTTTCTCCCAAGTTTCTCCGTCCGAGCTTACATAGAACTCGCCTGACCTTGTATCCATC
>JAITCT010000208.1 GCA_031282925.1 Dysgonamonadaceae bacterium
GCGTTTTTGAAATTATTGTGGGTACACGCACGGGTGCGCCCACGCGGATGCAACAAATGAATAAAAATTTTTCGATTTTCGGTTTTCAATTCGCGAAATTTCTATAAATCAATGAATTATTGCCGTAAGACAACGCATTTCTGCCGGCAAAAACTGAAATGTCGCCGGCAGAAAACTACTTTCTGCCGGCAGAAACTGAAATGTTGCCGGCAAAAAACCAATTTCTGCCGGCAAAAACCGAAATGTTGCCGGCAATAGACTACTTTCTGCCGGCAAAAACCGGAAGGTTGCCGGCAACAGACCACTTTCTGCCGGCAACAGACCACTTTTTGCCAGCAGAAACCTGAAGGTTGCCGGCAACAGACCACTTTTTGCCGGCAAAAACCTGAGTGTTGCCGGCAGCAGACCACTTTTTGCCGGCAAAAACCTGAGTGTTGCCGGCAGAAAACCACTTTTTGCCGGCAAAAACCTGAGTGTTGCCGGCAGCAAACCACTTTTTGCCGGCAGAAACTGAAATGCTGCCGGCAGAAAATCAATTTTTGCCGGCAGAAACTGAAATGTTGCCGGCAGAAAACCAATTTTTGCCGGCAGAAACCGCAGCCGTCATTGCGGCAAAATAATCCCCTAATTATCAATTATCAATTGTCCATTATCAATTCTTACACGCCTGAAAGTAATAATCAGCCCAAAATCCTACATTTTTGTCAATAATGCAATTTTTCCCTGCATTTTTGTAGCTTATCCCCCTGTTCGCCAAAGCGGGATGTATGTCCGGATTTGTTTTTATTTGCGCCATATAAAGGAATTTATATCCGTATCATGCTGCTTTGTTACCGTATTGGCATCCCTTTTGCTTGTGTCCTGTAAATTTCAGTAACATGAACGTATGGATAATTGACTCCACCCTGCGCGACGGTGAACAGGCGCCCGGCGTATCGTTTTCCCGCGAAGAAAAAATGAAAATAGCCCGAATGCTGGATGCAACAGGCATTGACGAGATTGAGGCAGGCACGCCGGCAATGGGAGAGGAAGAACGGGAAACTGTCCGCCGGATTGTCCGTATGCGCACGGAAGCCCGCATTTCGGCGTGGAGCAGGGCCTTGCCGGAAGACGTTGAGCAGGCCGCCCGCACCGAAGCGGAGGGCATACATATTGCTTTCCCGCTGTCCGGCATACAGTTGTCGGCGATGGGCAAAAGCAGGCAATGGGTGGAGGACACGCTTCCGAAGGTTGTGGAACATGCCCGGCGCTATTTCAAATATGTCAGCCTCGGCGCTCAGGATGCTTCGCGATGCGGGAGGGAAGAGGTTTTCAGGTTTATCGAAATAGCCGACAGGCTGAATGTTTTCCGTGTCCGGCTTGCCGATACGGTAGGCGTCCTGTCGCCGATGGAAACCGCCGCACTGGTAAAAAGCGTCAAAAGCCGCTACCCCGGTATGGGTGTCGATTTCCATGCCCACAACGATTTGGGCATGGCCACCGCCAATGCCTTTACCGCCTGGCAGGCAGGCGCTTCGAGCCTCAGCCTGACGGTAAACGGACTGGGAGAAAGGGCCGGGAATGCGGCGCTGGAGGAAGTCCTGGCGGCGCTGAAATTAGCAGGCAAAGAAAGCAAATACAGCCTCAAGATGCTGTATCCCCTTTGCCGCTACGTTTCGGAAGCATCGGGGCGGCCGATAGCCGAAAGCAAGCCTGTGTGCGGCGAAATGGCGTTCAGCCACGAATCGGGGATACATGCCGCGGGTACGCTTGTCGATACGCTGGCTTTCCAGCCGTTTGACGGCAGGGAGGTCGGGCGCGAAAGTTTCCGCAACCTGTTCGGAAAACATTCGGGCAGGGGGATGTTGTGCCGGTTTCTGAAAGAACACAACCTGCCTGCCGATGAGCATTGCATTGCCGGCTTGAAGCAAAGAATCGCCGATATAGCCCGGAAAAACAAGCGGAACGTGTCGCCTGCCGAAATTGTGGAATGTTACCGGAACATGGAGAAAAATGTCTGCAAAAACAGTGAAAAGGGATTGTAATGACAATTTTATTGAAACGGATATGTTATAATCACACGGAAATCACTAATTTTGCAGCGGGAATACAAATAACAAAAACATGTTTTGCGAAAAATACAAACGAGTCTGTTACGCCGACAGCGACCTGACTTTTCTGGTGAACATCAGCAACGTCATCAGCCGCAGTCAGGACATTTACAAGGATTTGGAACTGGTGCTGGAAGAACTGTGCGAATACCTGAACGCGCAATACAGCATCATCACTATCGTCGACCGCAACTGCGACAGAATCATGATCAGTTCGGCATACGGGCTGACGGAAGATGAAAAAAAGAAAGGCATCTACAAAACCGGCGAAGGAGTTGTCGGAAAAGTTGTCAGCACGGAGCAACCGGTTGTGATTCCCGATATTGCCGCGAGCGACGAGTTTTTGAACCGGACGGGCATTACCTTTAACGGCAATAAACCGATGGCCTTCCTCTGCGTTCCCATCATCATTAAAAACGAAATAACCGGAACGTTAAGCATACACAAAACGCATCCCGGCATCACCGACTTTTCGGCCGAGATTAAATTCCTGAATATTGTCGGAATGTTGATAGGAAGGAATATATCCGTCCGCAGGAAACAAATCGAAGAACTCGACGAACTGCGAAAGGAAAACATGCGCTTGAAAGGCGCAAAACTGTTCAAGCCCGAAAACATCATCGGTAATTCTTCGCTGATGAACGACCTTTACAACATGATAGAACGGGTTTCGTCAACCAACACAACGGTAATGTTACGCGGAGAAAGCGGCGTAGGAAAGGAACTCATCGCCGAAGCCATACACAACGCAAGTCCCCGCGCCTCCAAGCCTTTCGTGAGAGTCAACTGCTCCGCATTGCCCGAAACCCTGATAGAGAGCGAACTTTTCGGACATGAAAAAGGCGCTTTTACCGGCGCCAGCGCCATGCATACGGGACGCTTCGAAGTGGCCGACGGCGGTACCATATTCCTGGACGAAATCGGCGACGTTCCCCTGTCCATGCAAGTGAAACTTTTGCGGGTTTTGCAGCAGAAACAAATCGAGCGTGTAGGCGGGAACAAAACCATCGACATTGACGTCCGCATCATCACGGCAACCAACCGGAATCTCGAAAACATGATTAAGGAAGAAACTTTCCGCGAAGACTTTTACTACCGGCTCAACGTGTTTCCCATATACGTGCCTGCCTTGCGGGAAAGGCGGGCGGATATTCCCATCCTGACCGACCACTTCATTGATAAAGTGAACAAAAAAAACGGAACGAAAATCAAACGGATAACCAGCGGCGCTTTGGACATGCTGATGGTATATTCATGGCCGGGCAATATCCGGGAACTGGAAAACGTCATTGAACGGGCAATGATACTCTCTACCGACAATGTGATCCATTCCTACAACCTGCCGCCGACGTTACAAACCGGTTTTTCGTCCGACACCATCGACAAAGGCACCCTGAACAATGTGCTTGAAAAAGTCGAAAGGCAAATGATTATGGATACCCTGATATTGACAAAGGGAAATATGGCAAAGGCGGCAACCCGTCTGGGCATCACCGAGCGCATGATGGGACTGCGCATTGGCAAATACAATCTGGCCATTCAAAACTACAAGCAGTTATCGAATGAAAAGTCCTGATCAAAAGCCAGCGGCAACAAATCCTTAATATTCTCAATGATATAAATTTCTTTTTTGCCGTACAGGATAACTTTTACCCGCCGGCGGAAACGCATTTCCGTTTCCAGCATCACTTGCCGGCAGGCGCCGCAGGGAGAAATCGGACGGTCGATGAAATCGCCTTTCGTATGGGCGGCAACCGCCAAAGCCCGAACCGCTTCGCCGGGATATTGGGAATGTGCATAAAAAAGCGTTGTCCGTTCAGCGCACAAACCCGAAGGAAATGCTATATTTTCCTGATTGTTTCCGGTGATAATTTCCCCGTTTTCCATAAGCGCTGCCGCCCCTACCTTAAATCCGGAATAAGGTGCATAAGCGCGAAAAACCGCTTCTTTTGCTTTGTCAACAATATTTTTTTCTTCAAAAAGCAGCTCTTCGTAATTATAAATGCGTATCTTTGCCGTAATCTTTAAATAATTCATCGTATCATTTTTTTTGATTGTATCACAAACATAATTCTATTTTTCGAGAAATGAAAACAAATACGCACAAAATTTTTATCCTGTTTGCTTTATTGTGTGCAGGACTTGTCGCTCAGGCGCAAAGACAGCTTAAATCGCATCTTGATTATATTGAGAAACACAAACACATAGCCATCAAACACAGGGAACAGTACCAAATTCCGGCAAGCATCACTTTGGCGCAGGCTCTGCTGGAATCGGGCGCCGGACTGAGCGAACTTGCCCTCAGTTCAAACAACCATTTCGGCATTAAATGCCACGCCGGTTGGCAAGGCGAACGGGTTTACCGGCGCGACGACAATCCCAATGACTGTTTCCGCAAATACAAAAAAATAGAAGATTCTTATGAAGACCATTCCCGTTTTTTATATAATCACCCCCGTTATTCCGAACTGTTTTCCTGTAATATAACGGATTACGAGGCATGGGCGCGCGGCCTGCAGAAATGCGGCTATGCAACCGACAAAGCTTACGCCAATAAATTAATCAAATTTATTGAAGACTATCAATTGTACCTGTATGATCAGAAATTCAAATCTGTAAGAAGGAATCAAAATAAAAAAACTTCCGGACAACTCAAACGGATGAGGCCGACTTACATCACCCACGGCCTGCTCTATGTGGAAGCCGAAGCGAATGACAGTTTCGATAAAATTGCTTACGATATGGGATTTAAAGTGAAAAAATTACTGAAATACAACGAAGTACCCGAAAACTTCCCGCTCAGAAAAGGCGATATTGTTTACCTGGAAATGAAGAAAAAGAAAGCAGACCCTCCTTATTCCAGCTACGTAGTCAAAATCGGCGATTCGATGCACCGGATTTCCCAGCGTTACGGAATCCGCCTGAAGAACTTGTACAAAATGAACGGGAAAGATTCCGGTTATGTACCGACCGAAGGCGATGTGCTGAGGCTTCGCTGAACACGGCGTCATTCCTTATACCAGCCGGCATACATCAGATAATTCCGGGCAATTTTCCGGTTCATCTCCCGCGACTGTTCGGGGTCCAGCCTTTTGATGAATTTGGCGGGAGTTCCCCCGTAGATGCACCCCGCTTCCACTTTCGTCCCGCTCAGGACAACCGAACCGGCGGCAACCAAAGCGCCTTCGCCGATAACCGCATGATCCAAAACCACCGCATTCATGCCTATCAAAGCGCCGTCTTCTATCCGGGCGCCGTGAACAGTTACATTATGTCCGATGCTTACGTCATTTCCGATTTCGGCAACCGATTTTTCATACAAAGTATGGACAACAGTTCCATCCTGAATATTCACCCGCTCCCCGATACGAATCGAATTGACGTCGCCCCGCAGGACTGTGTTGAACCAGATGCTTGAATCCCTACCGATCACTACATCCCCGATAATCGTTGCATTATCAGCCAGGTAAACGCCTTCGGCTATTTTCGGGCTAAAGCCCCGTACCGATTTTATTAGTGCCATATTATAGAATTTAAAAATAACAGAACAAAAGGATTAACCGTTGCCCGGCTGCCGGCGGGCAGCAAAAGTAAGACAATTATCCTTTATATACAAATCGGGCATGTAAGGGTTAATTCTTTTTTTGAGGCGCTGTTTTTCAGGCATGTTCATCTGAACACCAATAACCCCCTCGTTGGTGCGAGGCACAGCCTTGCACCAACCGGGGAAGCCGTTTACCGCGTAGCGCCTGACGACATCGTCATCAACAACCCTTCGGAACTGCTGATTGTGATACCGCAGCTGCTTGCGGATACCTACCGGCTGGAGATTACTACGCAGTTCATCGGTAACAGTACGCAATATCTTAAAACCCCGCGCACGGCGGTATTCGACAAAATACTGACCGTTAAGTAAATCTGTCGTACGCCTGCGGGTTGCCTGTGTGCGGTTGACGAAGACGGGCGACTTCGGGTGACGAAGACGGGCGACTACGGGCGGCGAAGACGGGCGACTATGGGCGGCGAAGACGGGCGCCCCCCCCCGTTGGTGCGAGGCTGCGCCTCGCGCCGTCTATCTATATTGACAATCGATAATTAGGGGATTTATTTTGCCGCACTGCGTCATTGCGAGCCGCGAAGCGGCGAAGCAATCCAGAGAACAACCGCAGTATATTCCCTGATTGCTTCAGGCTAACGCCTTCGCGATGATGCAATGAGGCCAAATTTACAACAAAATAAAAATTCACAAATAAAAAATGTATGTACAAATGAAAAAAACAATCCTATTTTTAACCGCCGGTTTATTGTTATTAAGTTCCTGCGCTCCGAAAATTTCCACAAGAATTGCTAAAAGTTATGCAACGCTGGATTATTTGGAAGAAGTAAGGATTTTCGGACTTCAGGATGCAGTTCCTTCCGGCGCCGAAACGCTTGGAACCGTGAAAATCGGAGATACAGGGTTTTCAACCGACTGTAATTTTGAAACAGTGATTGATAAAGCTAAAAATGAAGCCCGGAAAGTCGGCGGAAATGCTTTGAAAATAACAAAACATACTCCGCCCAGTTTCTGGGGCAGCTCATGCCACCGGATTACGGCAACTATTTTAAAAGTGGAAAACTTTGACAGTGTAATTTCGGAAGCCGCAGACAGTTCGTTAACCGGCGCCGGTTATGCCCTGCTGCATGTTTACCGCAACGGCGGACCCGGGGCGCTGATGAGCTATGATTTGCATTTGGGCGATACCGTCATTTGCAGGCTTAGCGACAGGTCGAAAAAAACCGTAACGGTTTATAAAGACGGGCTGAATACTTTATGGGCGCGAACGGAGAAAAAGGTTGAAATTCCGATAGATATTCAGTTTGGAAAAGAGTATTACATCCGTTGCGGCATAGCAACCGGTTTTTTTGTCGGGCATCCTCAAATCGAAATGATTGATAGCAAAACGGGAAAATTAGAGTTTCAGGCTATTTCAAATAACAAAACAAATGAATAACACATGAAAAATTTAATAATCAAGAGCGTTCCGGTTCTCATATTGCTGCTGATGTTTCCGGCTATACATCAAGCTCAAGACCTGATAGTTACCCACAAGGGCGATTCGCTGAACTGTAAAATAACAAAAATCAAGGGCGGCAATGTTTATTTCACATTCAAACATAAAGAGGAGGTTAGAAACACGCTGCTGCCTCAATCCCAGGTTAATTATTATCAATACGGCTATTATCCGGTGCCGGAAGTGTCGGCCAGAGAAGTATATCACAATGCGATATATCCGCATTACAGAATTGCAGTCGACGGCGGGTGGAGTTACAGGACAGTTCCGCTTGCCGAGGGCGCTCCGTCTGCGTTGAAATCGGGATTTCATTATGGCCTGGATTTATCTTACTTTTTCACCGAATATCTGGGAGCCGGATTCAGATACAATGATTTTCTGTCTAAAGCCGAAATAATCTCGCCCGGTTCCGGAAAATCGAAAGACAATATTTCCATCCGGTTTATCGGCCCGTATTTCAGTACAAGGTTTTTGAACTCAAGCAAAACAAATGCTTTATTTTTGAATTTAGGTATAGGCTATACGGGTTATAAAGATCAAGCGCAAGTGATTGCCGGAGGCGATAAAATCACACTGACGGGAAATACGGCAGGCATAAGTTATGATATCGGTTACGATATCGGCGTCTCGAAAGATTTGGCAATAGGATTTCAACTATCTCTGTACACGGGCATATTGAGTCAATTCAAATCAACGAAGGGGAATCACACGGAAACAATAGTACTGGAAAAAGGTCAGTATGAAGGTTTGTCCCGGATAGCAGTATCCGTCGGATTAAGATTTAACAAATAAAGGATTTTAAAATACAAGCTCCCCGCTGGCGTGAGGTTCTACCTCGCGCCGTCTATATTGACAATTGATAATTAGGGGATTTATTCAGCCTCACTGCGTCATTGCTGTAAAAGTCAACTAATTCGTTACATGTTTGTATCTTTATAACGAACATGTAAAAACGAAAAAAATGACAAACTCAACATTACTCTCGCACACCCTTGCCCGTCGG
>JAITCT010000242.1 GCA_031282925.1 Dysgonamonadaceae bacterium
GTGCAAAGTATATGTTTCAGTTCTTTTTGTATTTCTTCATTTACTTTCATCGAAATTCTGAGGTCATTATTTATTTGTCTCTGTTTGAATATATAAATTAAATATAAACTTATTCCGGCAGGGAAAAGCAAAAAGCATGTCAGGCGAACGGCCGGTTTATCCAAAATATGCCATTTTAATTGATTAATAACCGGATAATCCATCAGTTTTCCGATAATCAGATTCTCTTCCGAATTTCTTAAATCTTCTATCCGGTTTTCCATTGCGGTAACGAGATTTTCAAGTTCCATATCTTCAAAACCGTTCTTCCAAAATGAAAATTTCCGGTCTTTTTGCAAATATTGTTCGGCGGCGTTGTTCCAGGTTTGCATGGCGCGCATGTCTTTCTCATAATCGGGTGAAACCATGATAACTTCTTTCCGGCTGTAATTTCGCATTTCTCGTTTCCCGACAAGCCGCTGCAAAACGTCTTTCCACGCATCGGGATTTATCATAACCGAATCGTTCACCGCTTTATATGTAAAAAAAACGCCTAATAAAACAAGGAGCAGGGTACTCAACCACATGCCTTGCCAAACCGGCCAGACCCCTTGTCGAGCCATCTTAAAACCAAATAAATCAACCGTATAATACAGGATAAATATAAAAACGGACAATACGGTGGGTACGCCCAGCCCGCCTTTGCGGATAATAGCGCCCAAAGGCGCGCCGATGAAAAAAAACAGCAGACAGGCCAAAGAATAGGAAAACCGCCGGTTCAGTTCAATCCGGTGTCCCCGGAATTCTTTTTTCCGCATTGTTTGGTTCATCAGCCGGAAATTGAGATCGTTGTTCAACATTTCGGCTTTGGCTTTGGCATTTTCGAGTACCCGCATTTGCTCGCCAAGAGAAACCTGTTTGAAATATTTCTCAAAATCATTCGCATAAACGGAGTCTTTTTTCGAACCGCCTGTTTCCCTGTATGTTGCCGGTTGAGTAAAAGTTCCGGCGTAAACCCGGTTAATGAAAAAAGGACTTTCCGCCCTCATGATGCTGTCGTTGACTACTTTGGCCGAATCGATAAATGAAATTAATTCCATGGTACTCTTGGCGATGTCCCGATTTTGCATATACGATTCGTCCGCCAGGCTGAAATTAGAATCGAAAGAAATCAGGATTCGGCGGAAAGAAAAAGTTTCCCGTTCGTAAGGGATTTGTTCGGGCGCTCTGCGATTAGACTTCCTGACATTCATATTCCGGAACTGTTCGCCGGAATATAATGTAAGCATTAAATATTTTTTATCGTCCGACATTTTCAAACGTCCCGAATCGGCTACGATTACGACAGCATTGCCGTAACCGCCTGAAAAATCGTAAATCATCAGGTCTTTAAGGATTCCGCTTTTATCTTTTTCGCGGACATAGACGTTATAATTCGGAATTTCCTTATAAAACGAGCCTTCCGGAATATCCAGTTCAGGCGATTTCTGTCTGAGCGAAAACAGGATAGTCCACAATTTGCCCTGCGCTTTCGGAGCAATTTGGTTTTGGAAGACAAAATCAATCACCGCAATAAAAGCAATCAGAACGATTAAAGGTTTCATGATACGCATCAAAGAGATGCCCGACGCCTTAATTGATAATAATTCAAGATGTTCCCCTAAATTTCCGAAAGTCATCAGCGAAGCCAGAAGAATGGACAGCGGCAACCCTAATGGCACCAGATGGAGTGCCGCATAAGCAAACATTTCTATCAGCACTTTAAGCTCAACGCCTTTACCGACCATATCTCCCACATATTTCCAGATGAATTGCATCAACAGGATGAAAAGGCACACGCTGAACATCACCAGAAGTAACGGTAAAAAAGTTTTTATCAGGAAAAAATAAAGTCTTTTGATGTGAAGCATGACCGGTTATTTGCCGGCAAAAGTACAAAAATTCTTTTTCAATCCGAAACACGGCAAGTTCAAATGAAATTCGGTTTATATAATAAATAATCGTTACCTTTGCCCGGTAAAAATTCCCTTTCAAAATCTATGGACAAAAAAGTTGTTTTGGTATTGGAAAACGGAATGACTTTTGATGGTTATTCATTTGGTTATGAAACCTCTGCTGCCGGCGAGGTCGTTTTCAATACTGCTATGGTAGGCTATCCGGAAAGCCTGACAGACCCTTCCTATTCCGGGCAAATTCTTACGGTAACTTATCCTTTGGTCGGAAACTACGGAGTTCCCGAAGATAATATCATCAATGGACTTTCACAGTTTTACGAATCCGAAAAAATCCAGGTCAGCGGTTTGATTATTTCCGAATATTCTCACGAATACAGTCATTGGAATGCACGTAAAAGTCTGGGCGACTGGCTGAAAGAGCATAAAGTTCCCGGCGTTTACGGCGTGGATACCCGCGCTTTGACAAAACTGATCAGGGAAAAGGGGGCGATGATGGGGAGAATAGTTCACCTCCCCCCTCCCCCTCCGAAGGAGGGGGAGTCCGTCCCCTCCGAACCACACCAAGTCTGCGAAAGCGAGGACTCCCCCTCCTTCGGAGGGGGTGGGGGGAGGCCCGAAAACTTAGTCGCAAAAGTCAGTTGCAAGGAGGTCTTGCATTACGGAAACGGCTCTAAAACCATTGTTTTGGTTGATTGCGGCGTTAAACACAACATTGTCCGCTGTCTGTTGAAACGGGATGTAACCATTATCCGCGTTCCCTGGGATTACGATTTCAATACTTTGGAATACGACGGCCTGTTTATTTCAAACGGCCCCGGCGATCCCGACCGGTGCGGGATAACTGTTGACCATATCAGGAAAGCCATGGAAGCGGGCAAACCGATTTTCGGCATTTGCATGGGCAACCAACTGCTGGCTAAAGCCGGCGGCGCCTCGACGTTCAAACTGAAATACGGACACCGCAGCCACAACCAGCCCGTCAGGATGGCCGGTTCCGACCGGTGTTTTATTACTTCGCAAAATCACGGCTATGCCGTGGATACCGATACATTGGGGGGTGATTGGGAAGTCCTGTTCACCAATATGAACGACGGCACCAACGAAGGTATCCGGCATAAGACGATGCCCTGGTTTTCCGCCCAATTTCATCCCGAAGCGGCTTCCGGGCCTACCGATACGGAATTTTTGTTTGATTTGTTTATTGACAGTATACCGGCCTCCCCCTGCCCCCTCCAAAGGAGGGGGATAGCCGCCGTTTTCCCAAAAGCTCCCCAACCTTCCGAAGCCCGCCAAACTTTCAAAGAGGGGTTCACCCCCTCCTTTGGAGGGGGCAGGGGGAGGTCAGTATTATTGCTGGGTTCCGGCGCATTGAAAATCGGCGAGGCCGGCGAATTTGACTATTCCGGCTCGCAAGCCTTGAAAGCCTTGAAGGAAGAAGGAATTACCACCATTCTGATTAATCCGAATATTGCTACGGTGCAAACTTCCGAAGGCGTGGCGGATAAGATTTATTTCCTGCCGGTTACCCCGTTTTTTGTAGAAAAGGTCATTGAAAAAGAGCGGCCGGACGGGATTTTGCTTTCCTTCGGCGGACAAACGGCTTTGAATTGCGGGGTCGCTCTGTACAAATCGGGCGTTTTTGAAAAATACCGTGTTCAGGTGCTCGGCACTCCCGTACAATCCATTATTGATACGGAGGACAGGGAGTTGTTTGTTAAAAAATTAGACCAAATTGACGTAAAATCCATCAAAAGCGTGGCTGTCGAATCCATCGGCGACGCTTTGAAAGCAGCCGGAGAGTTGGGTTATCCCATCATCGTGCGGGCGGCCTACGCTTTAGGCGGCATGGGCAGCGGGTTTTGCGACAATCCCGAAGAATTGCGGGTTTTGGCCGAAAAAGCATTTAACTATTCCGGCCAGTTATTGATAGAGAAATCGCTAAAAGGATGGAAAGAAATCGAATACGAAGTAGTCAGGGATAAATACGACAACTGCATCACGGTTTGTAACATGGAAAACTTCGACCCGCTGGGCATCCATACCGGCGAAAGTATTGTTGTCGCTCCTTCCCAAACCCTCACCAACCGGGAATATCACCAGTTGCGGGAGTTATCTATCCGCATTATCCGCCACATCGGTATTGTGGGCGAGTGCAACGTGCAATATGCTTTCGACCCCGCTTCGGAAGACTACCGCGTGATTGAAGTGAATGCACGTTTAAGCCGTTCATCGGCCCTGGCGTCGAAGGCGACGGGTTATCCGCTGGCGTTTATTGCCGCCAAACTGGCTTTGGGTTACGGTTTGCAGGATTTGAAAAACTCGGTAACGAAAACGACAACCGCTTTCTTTGAACCGGCTTTGGATTATATTGTCTGCAAAATCCCGCGTTGGGATTTGGGGAAATTCCAGGGTGTATCGCAGGAAATCGGATCAAGCATGAAAAGCGTGGGCGAAGTGATGTCTATCGGGCGCAGTTTTGAAGAAGTGATTCAAAAGGGACTGCGGATGATTGCCCAGGGTATGCACGGATTTGTCGCGAACAGGGATTTGGAAACGGACAACATCGACCGTGCGCTCGCCGAACCGACCGACAAGCGGATTTTCATTATCGCACAGGCTTTGGAAGCCGGTTACTCCATTGAACGCATTCACGAATTGACAAAAATTGATTTGTGGTTTCTCCAAAAACTCCAACTGATTTACCGGTGTTCCAAAGAAATTAAAAAATACAGTTCCGTAGAGGAACTGCCGGACGATTTGTTGCGGACAGCCAAGCAAAAAGGTTTTTCCGATTTCCAGATTACCAAACTCCTGTATGAAAATTCGGATAGGGCGACCGATAAAAAAGCGCTGTTGCGGACGCAACGCAAGAAAGCGGGCATTGTCCCTGTCGTAAAACAAATAGATACCTTAGCCGCCGAATATCCCGCACAAACCAATTACCTGTACCTGACTTACAACGGCTCGGAAAATGATGTGCATTATTTGGGCGACAAACGCTCCGTAATCGTACTGGGTTCGGGCGCATACCGGATAGGAAGCAGCGTAGAATTTGACTGGTGTTCGGTCAATGCGCTGGAAACGATCCGCCGGCGCGGTTGGCGCGGGGTCATGATTAATTACAATCCCGAAACCGTATCAACCGATTATGATATGTGCGACCGTCTTTATTTCGATGAATTGACTTACGAGCGGGTAATGGACATCATTGAACTGGAAAATCCGCACGGCGTGGTGCTTTCCACCGGCGGACAAATCCCGAACAATCTGGCGCTTTCGCTCGACCGTGCAGGCGTGCCGATTTTGGGAACGGCTGCTTCAAGCATCGACAATGCTGAAGACCGGCACAAGATTTCGTCCATGCTTGACCGTTTGGGTATTGACCAGCCGCGCTGGAAAGAACTGACTTCGCTTGCCGACATTGACAAATTTGTGGAAGAAGTCGGATTCCCCGTGCTTGTGCGGCCTTCGTATGTGCTTTCCGGCGCTGCGATGAACGTTTGTTCCAACCAGACCGAACTGGAACGTTTCCTGAAATTAGCCGCCAATGTTTCGCAAAAACATCCGGTCGTGGTCAGCGAATTTATACAGAACGCCAAGGAAATAGAAATTGATGCGGTGGCCGACCACGGCGAAGTAATCGGTTACGCCATTTCGGAACACATCGAATTTGCCGGCGTTCATTCGGGCGATGCGACTATTCAGTTCCCGCCGCAAAGACTTTATGTGGAAACCGTCCGTAAAATCAAACGGGTCGGCAAAGAGATTGCTGCGGCGCTTCAAATCACCGGGCCTTTCAATATCCAATTCCTGGCGAAAGACAATGAAATTAAGGTAATAGAATGTAACCTGCGCGCTTCGCGGAGTTTCCCGTTTGTATCCAAAGTGTTGAAACTGAATTTTATCGAATTGGCTACAAGAATCATGTTGGGCGAAACGGTCGAACGTCCGGGTAAAAACGAATTTGATTTGGATTATGTAGGGATCAAGGCTTCGCAATTTTCTTTCGCCCGCTTGCAGAAAGCCGACCCTGTGTTGGGAGTCGATATGGCGTCGACCGGCGAAGTGGGATGTATCGGCGATGATTATTACGAAGCCGTACTGAAATCCATGCTGTCCGTAGGGATGCAAATCCCGAAAAAGAACGTGCTGATTTCCAGCGGGACTTTGCGCTCAAAAGTTGATATGCTGGACGCTTGCCGTTTGTTGTGCGAAAACGGCTATACGATTTATGCCACCGAAGGAACGCATAAATTTTTGTCGGACAATCATATTCCTTCAATTCATGTGGCGCAACCATCCGAGGTCGCCGTTGGGGGCATTGGGGTTGTCGGGGGCGTAGGGGCAAGGCATGCCTTGCCCCTACCGAATATACCGAATATACCGAATATACCAAATGCATTGGATATGATTCACAACAAACAAATTGACCTGGTCGTCAATATTCCCAAAAACCTGACGGAAGGGGAATTGTCGAACGGTTACAAGATTCGCCGCGGCGCGATTGATTTCAATGTTCCGCTGTTTACGAATGCACGGCTCGCTTCGGCGTTTATTCAGGCGTTCTGTTATTTGGATATGAATAAAATCCCGGTTAAGAGTTGGGATGAGTATAAATAGTGAAGGGTGAACAGAGAACGGTAAAGGGTGTTTCATCATTATCAATTATCCGGAATATGTTACAAAAAGCAAATGTAAATACAATAACCGTATATGCTTCCTCAAGTCCTGGAATTGCGCCGGTTTATTTCGAGGCGGCGAAAGACCTGGGCGAGCGGATGGGCGCACTCGGCATTGCCTGTATCAACGGCGCGGGAAGCAAGGGTTTGATGGCTGCCGTAACCGACGCCGTTTTGGGAAAGGGCGGGAAAGTCTATGGTATCATTCCGCAGTTTATGATTGATAAAGGCTGGCTTCATCCTGACATCCGCGAGCTAACGGTTACGCCCGACATGCACACGCGCAAGCAATTGATGGCGCGCAAATCGGACGCCTGCATCGCCTTGCCGGGCGGTATCGGGACTTTGGAAGAATTGCTGGAAATCATCACCTGGAAACAATTGGGTTTATATACAAATCCGGTAATTATTTTAAATACCGGCGGGTTTTATGATTCGCTTTTGACGATATTGCAAAAAATGGATGCAGACGGGTTTTTACCTCACAAAACCGCTGATATGTGGACTGTGGCCGGTACGCCGGAAGAAGCGTTGCGCCTGATTTTTGAACAGAAACAAATATAAACTTGCGAAACAATGATTTTCGAGAAGAGTAGCGAAAGTATGAAGTTATTATGGGAAGAACCGCTTTCGGGAAGAGTCCAAACCCAAAATATGGGCTTTATTCTTTTTGCGGCCTGCTTTTTTGTCCTGATTTATCAGGTTAGTAAAAACGCCAAATTGCTGCTTGCGATGAAAAGCAAGCTGCTTGGAAGCAGGAGTCAAATGCTCTCTACCGAATCGTTCCCCAGCCAGTTTTTGAAAATATTGCTCTTTTGTGTACAAACTGTTGTGCTGACTTCGATTGTCCTGTATTGCAAAGCTGTGAGCGAAGGCATTTTTCAAATGGAATCCAGTGTCGAAATGTTTACCTTTTTGTGCTATACTTCTCTTTTGCTGGGATCGTTTATCGTTTATAAATATTTCGCATATTCGCTTACAAGCTATATCTTTTTCGATAAAATAACAAGGCAACGGTGGAATGATACTTTTTCATCGGCCATTGGCGTGAGCGGGGTCATTTTATTCTTTCCGGCGCTCATTTTATTTTATACCGAACAAATAGATACGTATGGAGTTTATTTTGTGCTGTCATACTTCATTTTCATTCAAATGATACTCCTGTATAGACAGTTCATGCTGTTTTTCGACAAAAAGGGCGGTTGGATTTATTTTATTTTGTACCTTTGCACCCAGGAAATTATACCTTTGTTTCTTCTGTACAAAGGATTTGTTTATTTTTTTAATATCGCAAAAGGATAGTTTATGGCCTCACATATCAAAAAAGTACTTGTTTCTCAACCCGATCCCAAGACTGAAAAGTCGCCCTATCATGATATTGCCGAAAAATATGGCGTCGAGATTGTTTTCCGGCCTTTTATAAGAATCGACCCTGTATCGGCAAAAGAATTCCGTCCGCAAAAAGTCAATATTTTAGATCATACGGCAGTCATTTTTACGGCCAAAACTGCTATCGACCATTTTTTCCGCCTGTGTGAAGAACTCCGGGTACAGATAAGCGAAGAGATGAAGTATTTTTGTATAACCGAATCGGTTGCCGTATATTTGCAGAAATATATTATTTTCAGAAAAAGGAAAATATTCTATCCCGCGTCCTCCCGGATTGAAGATTTAGTTACCAGCGTCCATAAACACAATAAAGAACGTTATTTAGTCCCCCTGTCGGATATTCACAAGGAAGACTTGCTTAAACTGCTGGACGGCAAAAAGGTAAAATATACGAAAGCCATCATGTACCGGACGGTAAGCAATGAGTTTACGCCGGAAGAAATTTCCGGTTACAATATCCTTCTTTTCTTTTCCCCTGCAGGAATTGCATCTTTATTAAAAAATTCCCCCAATTTTGAGCAAAATGACGTTGTTATCGGAACATTCGGCCCGACAACCGCCAAAGCCGTTCGCGAAGCCGGTTTGCGTTTGGATATAGAAGCGCCGAATCCGCAAGCCACTTCCATGGTCGCCGCCCTGGAGCAATATTTGAAAACCGTAATGAAACCACTGAGAGGAAAGAAATAATTCCGTTTTGGATAACAGGCACACTTTTCGGAAAAAAGAGCGGATTTCCAGGCAAAAGGAAATAGATGCGCTATTTGAAAAAGGGACTTCTTTCATCGCATATCCTTTGCGGGTCGTTTATGTCGAACAGCAACCGGTTTCCGGAGCGGAAGCGGCTGTGCTGGTCGGCGTTTCCAAAAAAAAATTTAAGCGGGCAGTCCGCAGAAACCGTGTTAAGCGCTTGATTCGGGAGGCTTACCGTTTGAATAAGCAGTTGCTTTTGGAAAGCCTGCAGGAAAAAGGGAAAGGTTTGCTGATTGGTTTTTTGTTTGTGGGAAATGGACTGCCGGACTGGAAAACTGTTGAAACTGCGATGGTGAAGGCTTTGACGGCTTTGGCTCAAAGGGAATTGACATGAGAATGGATAATTGACAATTGATAATTGACAATTAGGGGATTATCCGGCCGCACCGTGCCGTTGCACCGTAGGGGCGCACCCATGTGTGCGCCCCCGATGGTTCAGGGCGCATTCCCGATGATTCAGGGCGCACACGCGGGTGCGCCCCTACGCCCCCCGTAATTCGTAATTAATTTGCCAAATGCGAGTGATGTTATAGTTACTTCTTATTACTTTTGCGAAATATTTATTATTAACTCACTAAAAAATAAAAAGATGAAAAAAACAATTTTATTTACAGTGCTGTGCGCCGTTACATTTGCGCCGGCCAAGGCAGATTGGTCATTTAAGTATTGGTATTGCCCCGGTGCGTGGAGTGAAGCCAGGACTTATTTCCAGATAGGTTCCGATGACGGTAAAGATGGTAAATCCGCTATATACGTAGGTGGTGAAGGATCTCTTCCGGATTCGGACGGAGATAATATGGAAAATCTCTCATTTCAGGCTCGTGGTGTTTACACTTATTATCTGAAAAGCTTACCTTGGAGAGTTGACGGTGCCTTTGGCCTGGCTAAAGTTGCCTGGCAGTTCAGTACCGTCACAGTTTATGATGTCACTACCCTTACAGTTGACGAAGGCATCACCCATATTGGCAACTGGTGGTTTGCCGATTTATGGCGGTTGAAGGAAGTTTCGCTGCCCTCCACACTGGAATCCATAGGCGAACGTGCATTCGATTACTGCGAACAATTGCCTGAAATAACCATTCCCGATAAAGTTTATTACATAGGCAGCCGGGCGTTTTATGCCTGTTTCGGTTTAAAGCATATTAAAATTCCTGCCAATGCAGCCCTGTTCGATGAAGTATTTAGAGGCTCGGGACTTGAATCCGTTGATCTTAAGGGTCCTGTCAGATTACGCGGAAAGTATGTTTTTCAGGGTTGTAAAAACTTCAAACATTTTACGGTTTCTGCCGGTTCAACTCTGGGCGATTTTGCATTGGCCAAGTCATCACTTGAAACTGTTACCGTTAACGATAATGTTTCCTTTGGAAACTACGCTTTCCAGAACTGTACAAATTTGAAGTCCGTTACCTTCCAGGGCAGAATTAATGCGGTTACCGAAGGAATGTTCCAGGGCTGCAGCAGTTTGGAGTCAATTCGTATTCCCGACGGACTGGCAGTAACATCCATCGGCAACAGTTCATTTGACGACTGCAGCGCTTTGAAGACAGTCTATATCCCCAACGGTGTAACATCCATTGGTGATTATGCATT
>JAITCT010000272.1 GCA_031282925.1 Dysgonamonadaceae bacterium
TTCCTGCACTTTACGCATCTTGACGTCGGTTTTTGTTCCCAGATACTTATAATTACAATTATTCTTATAGATTGCAAAAATTGATTTGGGATTCAGGGCTTGGATTTCCTCGCCGGCAGGCTGGGTAACATTCACTTCTTCGTAGGATTTCCAGTAAACCCATTGCGTTTTCCCGTCGAAATAAATATTTTGGTCGGGCGTATCAATTTTGAATTTATTCCCTTTCATCAGGATGGTTCCGTCAAAAGCCTGACCTGTTTTGTTCATTTCGTCTTTGACACTCAGCGTGAAATAAGCCGAAATGTCGCCGGCCTGCGCAAGGGCTGCCGACGATTTATCCAATATTTCCTTCGCTTTCACGTCCTTTTGAGCCATGGCGGGCATGAAAAAGCCCAAACATAAAACTATTGTTCCTAATTTCTTCATCATTTGTATTTTTTAGTTACAAATTACAAGCAGGCGGATATTGTACCAGTAACTCGTAACTATTTCATCGCATCCAGTTTCTGTCTCAATTGATATTCGTCCATAACATACACATCACGGGGCTTGCTACCCTGCGAAGGCCCGACAATGCCTGCCTTTTCCATCTGATCCATCAGCCGTCCCGCACGGTTGTAGCCGATTGAGAACTTCCGCTGAATCAGCGAAGTAGAACCCTGCTGATGGGCGACAATCAATTGGGCGGCTTCCTCAAACATGGAATCAAGGTCTTCCACGCTGAAATCGTCCGCTGATTTATCTTTCCTTTCCCCGACAAATTCAGGCAATATAAACGCCGTTGGATAAGCGGGCTGGCTGCCGATAAATTTGGAGATGCGTTCCACTTCGGGCGTATCCACAAAAGCGCACTGTACGCGAACCATATCGCTTCCCTGGAAAAACAGCATATCGCCCCGGCCAATCAGCTGGTTAGCGCCCTGACCGTCAAGAATCGTCCGCGAGTCAATGTTAGAAATGACGCGGAAAGCGATTCGCGCGGGGAAATTCGCTTTGATGGTTCCTGTAATGATGTTGGTAGTCGGCCTTTGGGTAGCGATAATCATGTGGATACCCACGGCGCGCGCTTTCTGGGCAATACGGGCAATGGGCAACTCAATTTCCTTTCCGGCCGTCATGATCAAATCGCCAAACTCGTCAATAATAACAACGATGTAAGGCATGAATTTGTGGCCTCTCAGCGGATTCAAGCGGCGGTTGACAAACTTTTCGTTGTATTCCTTCACATTCCGCGAGCCTGCTTTTTCCAGTAATTCGTAGCGGGAATCCATTTCTTCCGTCAGGGAGTTGAGCGTGTCGATTACCTTGGTGAAATCGGTGATAATCGGTTTTTCAACATCGGGAAGTTTGGCTAAGAAATGCCTTTCAATAGCGGAATAAATCGTAAATTCAACCATTTTGGGGTCGATGAGTACGAATTTGAGTTGTCCCGGATGTTTTTTGTACAGCAGCGAGGTAATGGCAGCATTCAGGCCTACGGATTTTCCCTGTCCGGTTGCGCCTGCGACCAGCAAGTGCGGCAATCTGGCCAAATCGACCATAAACACTTCGTTCGTAATGGTGCGTCCCAGTGCAATCGGCAATTCAAAATTGGATTCCTGGTATTTCCGGGAAGAAATAATCGAATGCATGGATACGATTTGCGGGTCTTTGTTCGGGACTTCAATGCCGATGGTTCCTTTTCCGGGCATGGGCGCAATGATGCGGATGCCCAAAGCCGCCAGATTCATGGCGATGTCATCTTCCAGGTTGCGGATTTTAGCGATGCGGATACCGTCTTCGGGAACAATTTCGTAAAGCGTAACCGTCGGGCCGACCGTTGCTTTGATGGATTTTATTTTTATCCCGTAATTTTCAAGCGTTTGGATAATCCGGTTTTTGTTGTTGGTCTGTTCGGACATATCCACCTGCATATCGGTTTGATCGTATTTTTTCAACAAATCAACCGAAGGCAGCCGGTATTTGGATAAATCGGCGGTCGGGTCGTAAACGCCGAGTTCCTGCAGCAAACGATTGGCTTCTTCCTCGTCGTAACCGGAAGAAACATTCGTAGCCGGCGGGCGGGGTTCTTCATTTTCCGGTTTTTCAGGAGAAACGGGGAAAAACATTTCCTCCTCGTCCGCTTTGGGGATAATAACCTCGAAATCATTATCAGCAACCGGATTCTGCGGTTTTTCCGGCATTTTTTGAATAGCCGGTTCAGGATCAGCCATGATAAGACCGGAATCTTCCGGTTCCTTGCGTTCCGAATCTTGCGTTTTCGTTTTTATCTTCTTCTTATTATTAAAGGAAAAGAGTTTCCGTAAAAGCGGAATCGTTTTTCCGGAAACAAAAATCATCATAAGGATGAAAGCCAGCAGAATCAGCAGGAAAGTTCCCGGAACGCCGAGATTGAGCGTTACGATTGCCGACAGTTCAAGTCCGTGCCGCCCTCCGATATAGATAGCCGTGTCCCGAAAGAAATTTCCAAAAAAGAAAGACAGTGCAAGCGATGTCCAAATGGTGAGTACGGAGCAGATAATGAAATATTTAAGCAGGTTCACGTATTTGGCTTTCATCAAACGGAAGCCGGTGAACATCAGGAATAAAAGCAGAAAAATAACGGCAACGCCGAATCCTTCGTTTAACAGGATATTGCTGAGAATAGCGCCTCTGGTTCCCGTCCAGTTTTCGATTCCGTCAATATGTCCCCAATAAAACAGCGAAAGCCCTTCTATCCGGCTTTGGTCGGCGTCGCCCGCAAAGAAAAATGAAGTGGCGGCAATCGTTGCATAGACCGAAAACATGAATATAATCAAACCCACCACAAAGTGAGTCGAATCGCTTTTGAAAAAAAGTTTAACTGCCGATGTTTTTTGTTGTTTATCTTTTTTGTGTTGCATAAAAACCGGTGTTTTGAGGAGCAAAATTACAAAAAATATTCAAGCAGCCGCCCATAATTCGTAATTTGTAATTCGTAATTGTATTCACACAATTCCCTGCGCCATCATAGCCTGCGCCACCTTCATAAATCCCGCCACATTAGCGCCTTTCACATAATTGATATAACCGTCCGGCTGTTTACCGTAAACAACGCATTGCCGGTGAATATCATTCATGATTCGGTGCAGTTTGGCGTCAACTTCTTCTCCCGTCCATTGCAGGTGCATGGCGTTTTGGCTCATTTCCAGACCGGAGGTGGCGACGCCGCCGGCATTCACCGCTTTACCCGGCGCAAATAAAATGCCTTTTTCAAGCATCAAATCAACGGCTTCGGCCGTACAACCCATATTGGAAATTTCCGCAACGCAAGTTACGCCGTTGTCAATCAACATTTGCGCGTCTTTTTCGTCCAGTTCGTTCTGAATCGCACAGGGAAGCGCAATATCCACTTTTTGTTGCCAGGGACGTTTGCCGGGGAAAAACTCAACGCCGTATTTCTTAGCGTAAGGCTCTACAACATCATCGCCCGTTGCACGGAGTTCCTGCATGTAATTGATTTTTTCGCCCGATATTCCGTCAGGGTCATACACATAACCGTCAGGCCCGGAGATGGTAACGACTTTTGCCCCTGATTGCGAGGCTTTCAAAGCGGCGCCCCAGGCCACATTCCCGAAACCGGAAACGGCAACGGTTTTGCCTTTGACGTCCAACCCTTTTTCTTTCAACATATCAAGTACAAAATAAATTCCTCCGAATCCGGTTGCTTCCGGACGAATTAACGATCCGCCGTAATCCAAACCTTTTCCGGTGAAAGCGCCCGTATGCTCGCGGGCTAATTTTTTGAACATGCCGTACATGTAACCGACTTCACGCGATCCGACGCCGATATCGCCCGCAGGTACATCAATATCCGCACCGATATGCCTCCACAGTTCCAGCATGTAGGCCTGGCAGAAGCGCATGACTTCCGCACCGGATTTTCCGCGTATGCTGAAATCCGAACCGCCTTTGCCGCCGCCCATCGGCAGGGTAGTCAGCGCATTTTTGAACGTTTGCTCAAAACCCAGGAATTTCAGGGATGAAAGCGTTACCGAAGCATGAAAGCGCGTTCCGCCTTTGTATGGACCTATCGCATTGTTAAACTGAACCCGGTATCCGATATTTACACGAACTTTCCCGCTGTCGTCCACCCAGGGCACTTTGAAAGTAAAAATGCGGTCAGGCTCTACGATCCGCTCAATAATTCCCGCTTTTTCAAATTCGGGATGTTCGTTATAAACGTCCTCAATGGAGTGAAGAACTTCTTTTACTGCCTGTAAATACTCGTGTTCTCCGGGGTGTTTTGCTTCAAGAGATTGAAGAATATTGTCTGTCTTCATAAATCAATTATTTTATTTAATTTTAAGGCAAAGGTAACGATTATTTATTACATAAACCGAATTTCGGTTGAACTTGCTTACTCGTAACCTGTCTATGCATAAAACCGCCCCGCGACAATTTGAAATGCGCCCAATATCACAAAAATTGATGCAAAATAAAAAAAAAGTTGTAATTTTGCTCGTTCATTTTAAAAACAATCAATGGAATATTCTCATTTATCTAATCTCATCCAAAAACGCGCCGGCAGGTTCGGCAATCAGGAAGCGTTAAGACTAAAAGACAAAGTAACAGGCAAATGGCAATCCGTTTCATGGGGTGATTTTGCCAAGAAAATAACGGCAACAGCCCGTTCCATGTGCCATGCAGGCGTTGAACCGCAATCCAATATCGGCATATATTCCCAAAACATGGCCGAATGTTTGTATATTGATTTCGGCGCTTTTGCCAACCGGGCGGCAATGGTGCCGATGTATGCAACGGCCTCCGTTCCCCAAATCCGCTATATTATTAACGAGGCGGAAATAAGGCTGCTGTTTGTGGGCGAACAGGCGCAGTATGATAATGCCTGGCAGGTATTCCGGGACAGCGCTTTCCTGAAACAAATCGTCATTCTTGACAAAACCGTAGTCCGGGCGCCGGATGACAAAACTTCCATGTATTTTGAGTATTTCAGTTCGCCCAAAAACCGCACTTCGCAAGACATAATCACTGTGGAAAAAAGAGTTCGAGCCGCCCGGGGAAAAGATATCGCTCATATTATTTATACTTCGGGGACTACGGGAGAACCCAAAGGCGTTGTCCTCACGCACGATAATTATTTGGAAGTGTTTAAGATGCACGACATTCGCCTGAGATATCTTCCGCAAAGATTTCTCTCAATGAGTTTCCTGCCTCTGGCGCATATTTTTGAAAAAGCATGGTCGCTTTACTGCCTGCACAGGGGATGCGCTTTAGCTATTAATTTGGATCCCAGGGAAATACAAACTGCCGTCAAAGAAGTGAAACCGCAAGCCATGTGCAGTGTTCCCCGTTTTTGGGAAAAGGTATATGCCGGCGTTCAGGAAAAAATCGAAACCTCAAATTTCATCTTTCGCCGTCTCTTTTTAAATGCCATTCTCACAGGTGAAAAATACTGTATTGATTATATTAATAAAGGTAAAAAGCCGCCTTTTCTGTTGAAATGCAGGTTTAAATGCTACGAAGCGACAGTCTATTCCAAATTGAAGAAGATAATCGGAATCGAACGGGGCTTGATTTTCCCTTGCGCCGGCGCCATGCTCTCCGAGGAAATTATCCGCTTTTTACGTTCGGTAAACATCCCTTTGGTCTATGGTTACGGGTTGACCGAAACGACTGCAACCGTCGGCTGTTTTCCCGAAACCGGATACGAATTGGGTACGGTAGGAAAAATAATGCCGTCAATAGAAGTCAGAATCGGCGAAAAAGACGAAATTCAGGTCAAAGGGAAATCCGTTACAGGCGGATATTACAAAAAACCGGATGCGACTGCCGCCGCATTTATTGACGACGGCTGGTTCCGAACGGGCGACGCCGGCTGTTTGACCGAAAACGGGGGTATCATTCTGACGGAAAGAATAAAAGACTTGTATAAAACGTCCAACGGGAAATATATTGCTCCCCAGCAATTGGAAAACAGGCTAATTAACGATAAATTCATCGAAAACGCTTTTGTTATCGGCGACCGGCGGAAATATGTAAGCGCACTTCTTATACCGGATTACAATGAATTAAAAAAATATGCCGAAGATGAAGGGATTTCATTTGAAAGCGAAATAGATTTATGTAACAATCCGCAAATTATCAAACTGTATGAATCACGGGTGCTGGGTATGCAAAATGAATTTGCCAACTACGAACAAATTAAACGTTTTACCCTGTTTCCTCACGCGTTTACCATTGATTCTGGAGAGTTGACGAATACGCTTAAAATGAAACGGAATTATATTTTGGAAAAATACGGGGAGATTATTGACAAAATGTATTACGAATAGGGAAATTTCATAAAAATACCATATTTTTGGTATCAGCCATGCGAAAAACACATAAAAAATACCTTATTTATGGTATTGTGGCAATAAAAATAAACCTCTACCTTTATGCCGAAAATGCGTATTTTTTATTTTACAATGTATAATTTTAAAAAATTAAGAAAGAGATGAAAAAAATGAATGTTTTAGTTTTATTGTTTGCTTTTATTGCAAGCAGCAGTGTGTATTCCTCAGACAATTCAGTAACGTTCAGAGTTGAAAACATGACTTGTGGCGGTTGTTCCGGAAAAATCAAAAAAACGGTAACGGCTATTGATGGAGTGTCAAGGTTTGAAGCAAACCTGGAAAAAAGAGTGGTTACGATCACTTACGACGATCGAAAAGTTAATTCCGGTCAGTTGAAAGAAGCCATTGTGGCGATCAGGTACAACGCTACGGATTACGATCCGGACGAAGTAATTGCAAGAAAAATTTCTTTCAAAGCCGATCAAATCGGTTGCGGAGGATGTGCCGCTAAAGTAAAAAAGAATATCGGCGCCGAAGCGGGTATTATTAGCGTGGAAGTGGATTTACCGACGAAAGAAGTAAAAGTTGAGTACGACGCCAATAAAATTGCGTCGAAAGAAATTCAGAAAGATTTTCAGAAATTCAATTACACGGTAGTAAGGTATTGGACGAGTGAAAAAGTTAAATACGCTATTCTCAAAGTGGAACAAATCAATGACCCCGCCGAAGTAGAAAACAATCTGGCAACGGAAAAAGGTATTTTGGATGTTTCGGTTAACGAAAAAACAAAAGATGTTGCCATTGCCTATAATGCTACGATTATTACGGAAGATAATCTGGCCGACAGCATTGAGAAATATAATTTGAATTTGGTGGCGGAAAATTAAGGAATTAAAAATTAAATTATTTTAGTATGAAAGCAAATGTTAGATTATTAAGTGTTGCGTTGGGGTTGCTGTTGTCAATTGGAGGTCTTAGCGCTCAAACAATCAAAGGAAAAGTGGTAGATAAAAACGGTGAGCCGATTTCCGGAGCAGTTATTTCTTACGGAAGCAATAACGGATCCACTTCCGATGCCAATGGGGAATTTACCGTTGATAGAAAAGATGCAAGCGATAAATTTACCGTTATTTTATTGGGATTCAAACAAAAAGACGTTAAACTGAACGGTAAGTCAAAAAACCTGATTATCACGTTAGAAGAAGATACTAAAGACTTGGATCAGGTAGTTGTTGTCGGTTATGGAAAGTCGTCGAAAAGGAAAGCGACCGGAACCGTAAGCACCATCACGAGAGATGTACTGGAACAGTATCCGGGAACAAGCGTTTTGGATGTTTTACAAGGCAGGATTGCCGGACTTACGTTAACCCGAACTTCCGGATTGCCGGGTTCATCGGTTTCGATAAATATTCGCGGAGTAACAACTATTGACGAAGGTTTTGCCGATTCTTGCGGATCGGGCGGATGTTGCGGTGTTACGGAAGGAACAAAAGTTGAACCTCTGATTGTTATTGATGGCGTGCCGTTTATCAATGAAAGTATTTCACCGCTGGACATCGGCGCGGTTGGAGCGGTTGGCCCGTTGGCAAGCCTCAGCACTGCCGACATTGAACGCATTGACGTGTTGAAAGATTCGGATGCTACCGCTATTTACGGTTCGAGAGGAGCTAACGGCGTGATTCTGATAACTACGAGGCATAGTCTGGATTAATTAGTGATAAGTCAATGTTAAAATGGCGCTATTGAGTTTTATGAATCCTTAATTATTTTGATTTTGTAAATTATTAAATTGCCTTTTTAACATTGACGTAACACTACATGGCTGTAAGATATATGAAACACAACATTGTTATATCCTTCACCCTGTCAATAATTTTTGTCGTTGTCGGGGTAGTAACAAAATTGAGCGGATACAAACATGCAGGAGATATATTTTTTCTTGTGTCAATACTCTCTTCCATTGTATTTATTATCTATCTGATTGTCTATTTTCAAAAAAAGTTTGAAAACAAAAACGAAAGCACAGCATAAAACCTTTGTGAGTGGCGTTTATCTGCGTTTTCCTTTAAAAAAGAAATTCAATGACATTACATAACGTTTTTAGATTATGCAAATTAATTGGTAACTTTTTTTTACAATTTACTGCTATGAAAGTCTTTTCAAAAAAACGTCTGTATGAAGGCATAGGTTCTACTGCACTTTTTTATTATATTGCTGCCGTATGGAACACATTTGACAAAGGTGCTTTGCATTTTCTTTTCGAGGGTAATACTATACGGGTTTTGACGGGTCCGATATTTTTTGTGATTCTGTACGCTATAATTCGCTTGTGGCAGGATACTTATTTCATAAACCGAAAAAATAAGAAGCAACGCCACTTTCCTTTGTGAGCGGCGTTTAGCTGCGCTTTCCTTTTATAAAGAAATTCAATGACAAGATTACATAACGTTTTTAGATTACGCAAATTAAGCGGAAAGTTTGTATTGTTATTCCTGTTTACTGTTGTGTGCGTTGGCTTCGTTAATTTGGCTTTGTTCGGACAAAACGATACGGTGAAAAATAAATCCGAACTCACAAAATTCGAGATTGATTTTGCCGAATACCGCATCAGCCGGGCAGGAACAGGAGTTGCGTCCGGCGACAGTGTTACCGTTCACCTTTTCGGATTCCTGACAATGCCGGACACAGACAGGAATACATTCGGCGAGCAGAAACAGTCGGGAGCAGAGAAAGTCAAAGAGAAAGTCAAATTGCCTCTCAATTTTTATTTGTCGTCCGATTTATCAACTTTCAGGCTGTACACTTTTCTTCGCGACGGTGAAGTAAAATATAAGGGAAAATCATATACTGCCGATGCAAGAGGAATTATAAAACTGCCTTCTCCGGTAGATGTTTCCAAAATCAGGATTCTCGGCAAGAAAACTGCGAAAGGAAACATCGCCGGCGGCAAACATCCGCCGTTATCTTCATTTTATCAATATGCGGACAGGAGAATTGCCGTGTACGAATTGGGAGTGAAAACTGCGGATGATATGAACGATAGCCGAGGTCGGGCAGACGTGCTCCGCAATCGAACAGACGTGCTCCGCAGCCAAGCAGATATGCTCCGCAACCGAGCCGACACGCTTCGCAGCAGGGCAGATGTGCTTCGCCGCCGGGCAGACACGCTTCGCAGAATCGCTGATGAGCGTCGCAGGATCGCCTATGAGCGTCGCATCGCTCGTCGTGATTGACTGTTTAGAATTTATTTTAATGTAAAAAAAAAACGAAAGCACAGTCATAAAACCTTTGTGAGAGGCATTTAACTGTGCTTTTTTATAAAAAATATGATGATAAAATTACATAACATTTTTAGGTTACGCAAATTAAACGGAAAGTTTGTATGGTTATCTCTGTTTTTATTCTTCGGAATAGGAATAAACAGCGGGATAACTTATGCCCAGGATGCAAGACGTAAGATAGTAACCGACTCGGTTGCTTTGTCGACAGGCAACACGGGCAAAATTGAATCGGACGTTATCGAACAGGAACAGGGAACCCGTACGGTAAACGCGCTGAAGGGGCGCGTAAGCGGCGTTGAAGTGGAAAACGGCAAAATAAAAATCCGCGGACAAAGCAATGTTACGGACAAATTGTCGGAGCCGCTGGTGATTATTGATGGCGTACAGTTGCCGTCGGGGTTCTCATGGTCGGGCGAAGACCGGTTTAGTCCGCTGAATCTGCTCAACTCTTCGAGCATCGAAAGTATTGAAATACTCAAAGACGCCGACGCTACCGCTATTTATGGCGGAAAAGGCGCCAATGGAGTAGTCGTTATCAAAACAAAAAAAATACTGGAGCAAAAATTACGCATCTCGGCTTCCGTTGCCGCAGGTATTACGGGCATTGACAGTTGGTATGATTTCCTTTCTACCGGCGAATATCTGGATATCCGGGCTAAAGCTCTTGCGGCAGATAATATTACTCCCACCGAAACGAATGCTTACGACCTTTTGCTGTGGGGTGACAAATATCATACCGACTGGCAAAAAGAATTTATGGGACAGCAAGGGAAAGTATATAACGGAAATATAAGCATTTCGGGCGGAATAAGCGACAAAACAACTTTTTTTATTAATGCGAGTTACTTTGAAACCGGAACTGTGCTTCTGGCGGAACCCGATGACAAGGAAAAACGGATCAATACCAAACTGCTGGTCAATCACCGGGGCTTGAACGACAGACTGGAAATTACCGCTTCTTTTGCTTTCAATAAACTTAACGTACAAAACAGAGGCCTGGACCCGGATGCTTATCTTGTTAACGCACCCAATCAACCGGCCTATAATGACGACGGAACGCTTTACTGGCTTCCCAATAATGCATCTTTCGTTAATCCGTTAAGGGGTAAATATGCAGTAACGCAAAATAAAGGTACCGACCTGATTTCTAATTTGCAGACACATTACCGCTTTTTGCCGGATTTTGATGTGATAATAGACGTTGGTTACAGCAGGAATACTGCCGACCAGTTTCAAACCTACAGCGAAAAGTATTTGAATCCTTATGCGGCAAATACTTACAAAAACCGCGTACTTGCGGGCGACAGTTATAGCGAGAGATTTATTGCGGAACCCCGTATCAACTATGTTACGGCAAGGGACAAACATTCCCTGACGGCATTGCTCGGAGCTTCCTGCCAGATTGATAATTTTGCGGGCGACGATTTGGAACTCCGCGATTTCCCGACCGAACTCTTTTTCAGGAATTATGCCGTAGCGCCTGTAAAATATTCGGTAAACAGCAATACGGAAGAAATAAAACGCGCCTCCGTCTATACGCGCGTCAGTTATGATTACGATGCCAAATACATATTTTCCGGTATAATAAGGCGCGACGGTTCGTCAATTTTCGACAAGGGAAACCGTTACGGTAATTTCTGGTCTTTAGCAGGCGCATGGGTCTTCTCCGGCGAAGATTTTGTCCATGAAAAGCTCGGATTCCTGAATTACGGGAAACTGAAAATAAGTCACGGGTTAACCGGCAACGATAACGTTACGCCTTTCCAGTATATTACTGCTTATGCGGCGGCGACGTATCCATACGAAGGCCATTCCGGACTGTTTCTCAAAAGGGTGGCCAATCCCCAGTTTACATGGGAAAAAACCCGGAAATCGGAAATATATCTCGGCCTCGCTTTTCTCAAAAATCGCTTGCAGGTGACCGGCGCTTATTACCTGCATACTTCCAATTCCCTGATAGGGAACCAGCCGATCGCTTCTCAAGCAGGGGTAAGCTCCTATAAAGATATTCTGCAAGGCGTGGTTCTCCGGAGCAGGGGCGTGGAGCTGGATATGGTTTCCACCAATATCAGGAACCGGAATTTCCAGTGGTTAACCACGCTTACATTGACCGTGCCGGACAACAGCAGGATAACTTCATTCCCAGGTTTGGAAAATACTTCGTATGCGACGCAATTCAAAGCCGGCGAATCCATTCATATAACCCGCCTGTATAAATTTACGGGAATCAATCCGGAAAACGGCGTTCCTGTTGTGGAAGATGTTGATTTGAACGGGACAATTACGGCAGCCGGCGACAAACAGTTCCTGGAAGATACCGACCCCGATTATTACGGAGGGTTGCATAATTCGTTCCGTTACAAAAACTGGCAGTTAGACGTCTTTTTCTATTTTGAAAAAAGACCTTTTCAGGAAGGCTATCTGAAAACATACTATTATCCGGCCGGTTATATCGGGAAAAATATACCGCGTTCGCTCGCAAACAATTACTGGACACCGGAAAATCCCGGCGGAACATTGCCGGGGCTAACTACTTCGACCACTTCGACTATCGGGCAAGCCTACTGGAATTACTATACCGAATCGTCGGCCGTATATGCCGATGCTTCGTATATCCGCCTGAAAAATGTATCTTTAGCCTATACCCTGCCGAAACCGCTAACAGGTAAGCTGAAAGCAAAAGATATACGGCTGTATGTACGCGGCGAAAATTTATGGACGCTTACCAAATTTGATGAATGGGATCCGGAAACATTAAAGGCGATTCCTCCTTTCAGGACAATTACTGCCGGGGTAACTTTATCGTTTTAATTATTAATCATTTAAATGTAACAGTTATGAAATGTTTTATATTTGCGCCTTTTCAAGTTAACGAGTTGACGAGTAAACGGGAAACACCGCACGTCGTTGACCCGTTTATTTGCTAACCTGTTTATTTGTCAACTGATATTTTTGTCTTTTGCATCCTGCGACGATATTCTGGATGTGGATTTACCGGGCAATATACTTCCGCGGGAGGACGTTTTTGACAGTCCGGAAGCGATAAAAGCCGCCGTAAACGGCATGTATGCGGAAAATTTTGCCGTGCACCGTATTTATGAGTATATACTTCCGCTTTATCTTTCCATTGCCGCGGACGAATCGTATCATAATCTTCCGAACAATTATAATTATGAAGAACTGCGGAAGAACGCGTATGGTCCTTCAAATGACTATGTCGGATTTCTTTGGTCGTATCCTTACGCATCAACGCTACTGAGTAATGGCTTGATTGAAGGGCTATCCCAAACTGTCGTTATTTCCGAAGAGGAAAAACGGCATTATACGGGTGAAGCCAAATATTTCAGGGCTTACAATTATTTTGTTCTCGTCAATCTTTTCGGCGACGTTCCCTGGGTAAAATCCGCCAATATAAGGGAAACGGCGTTACAGCCGCGCGAATCGAAAGAAAAAATCATTACGGAAGCGGAAGGCATTATAGATGACTTGAAATTCACCGAAACGGCGCTGGCAAACAGCAGCAACAGCAATGCATACGTAACCAAAGCGGCCGCTTCCGCCCTGCTTGCCCGCGTTTACCTGTACCACGAAGACTGGGCGGAGGCCGAAGCCAAAGCCGGCGAAGTAATCGGAACTTCGGGTTACGAATTGGAAACGGATTTGGATAATGTATTTCTTCGTTCAAGCAAAGAGACTATTTTCAGATCCTCGTCTGCCGCCGGTCAACCTTCGTATGTAGGACGGACTTATTTGGCTGTTGTGCTCTTAAATGCTTCCTATTTCAGGCTGACCAGCGATTTAGTGAACTCTTTCGAGGATGAGGACTTGCGCAAAGCAAAATGGCTTAAGAACGAGACGACCTATTTTCACCCCTACAAATACAAACGCAATGCTGCCGCTTCGGCAGGCGCTGCCGAAGACCTTGTGTTGCTGCGTCTGGCCGAACAGTACCTGATTCGGGCGGAAGCGCGGGCGCAGCAAAACAAACTGACCGGAGAAAACGGCGCAATTGCCGATATAAATGTAATCCGCAACCGCGCCGGACTGTCTGCTTTACCCGAAACGCTTCCAAAAGAACAGGTTTTACTTGCTATTGAAAATGAACGCCGTCACGAACTGTTTGTTGAAGAAGGCCATCGCTGGTGGGACCTTGTCCGTACGGGACGCGCCGATGCGGTTCTGGGAAATAAAGCCAAATTCCCCGAAAAACAGTGGGAATCCTACAAGGCGTTATTCCCTGTACCGGAAGGGGAGCTTACTCAAAACAGCAATCTCACGCCCAATCCGGGGTATGGGGATATAAATTAGTTATTGCCGCTAAATTATTTCTATGTAGACGTCATTGCGAGCTACGAAGTAGCGAAGCAATCCATTATTATTCCCCCTGTTGGTGCGAGGTTCCACCTCGCGCCTTTTATCCCGACAGGTTCAACCTGTCAAAATAGACGGCGCGAGGCGCAGCCTCGCACCAACCGAGGGTAACTGTTATAGCTTGTTTATTTCACATCCATAGAGTTTAAATCGGTTTATTTTTATATGCTGATAATAAGATAATTATAGAAATTAAAAAATTGACCTGTAATTCACTATTAATCTAATTAATTTAAAAAAAGTAGTATGAAAAATTTATCTAAACTTGCAGCCTTGTTGCTGCTCGCGGGGTTTATTTTTTCCTGCACAAATGATGATATTGTCAAGCGGGAAAGTAAAAACCAGTTGTCAGTTGCTAAACGATTTGCTATCGCAAAAGAAGCATCTGTATTCCACAGTGACGGATTAGACTTCGCTTTCTCAAAGATTCAGGAAGAAAACGAACAAAATATCCTTAAAGCAGCCAGAATATCATCTGATACAAATCAGGTAAAGACTTTGGTTTCGGATATATTAGCGGAATACTTTTCAAAAGATTCCATCATTCTGTCTTTATCAAGTATTAATTCGATATTCCCTTTGTCATCGGAGCTAATTTCAGAGAGCAGTGTGTTAAAGTCAGATTCTGAACATCTACATTCTTCCAAAGTCCTTGACTTTTTTAAGAAAACAGTCAAGGATATGGCAGGATTGCGGGCAAATGAACGTGAATCTCTGATTGAAGCAGCTATTGAAACAAGTGAGTTCACAAACTTGTTGGAAGAAGAACAAAATCTGCTGCTGCTTACCTTTGCCATATATTTAGACTCGTCACATTACTGGGAGTCGAATTTGGAAGCATGGTACCTGTACGGTAATAATATTATTTCTCCATCGTTATTGCGCTGCTCGTGGTGGGATCCAACTACTTGGGACTGGGATGCAATCTGCAATACGGTACAGGATTATGCCCTAACTGATGCAATAGGCGCTATTGCGTGGGGGGGAGCAGGCGCAGCAGCAGGATGTTTTGCGGCAGGAGTCGGTGCAGTAGGCGGAGCCACCACCGGCGCGGTAGGCGGTGCGGTAGGATGCTCGCTAGAGAAAGCGCTTAAAGAGTTGTGCAAATAAATATTAAACGTAAAATAAAAACATTTATTCATTATGAAATCTTTTCTTAAAAACGCCATTCGTCCAGCGCTAATTTATAGTATAATTACTACAATTCTGGGGACTGCTCTGTTTGCACTGCTATCCGGTGACTACGAACACTGTAAAAGACCGTTAAGCTATATAATAGGCTTTATTGTACTCCTAATAAGTTATTTGTTAATTCAATACAGGCGCTTAAAAAAGGAGTCTTAATTTTAATGTATCAATTTAATTACAGGTCAAATTTTAACCTCTTGTTGGTGCGAGGCTCCACCTCGCGCCTTTTACCCCGACAGGTTCAACCTGTCAAAATAGACGGTGCGAAGCGCAGCCTTGCACCAGCCGGAGTTTATACCCAAGTTCCAAATGCGGTTACAACCTTATTTTCACCTGATTTACCGACAAAACAACCTCAAGAGAATGAATTATGACAGTATTCCCTTAACCTTATTACCTCATTTAAGAGAAAAATGAATAAAGGTAATAAGGTCATGGATATTAATTATTCACTGCTCTACTGAGGTTGTTTTGTTATTTGAATCAGGTAAAAATAAGGTTTTATGCCCTTTGTTGCGACAAGCTTCTACCTTGTCGCAATTATCCCGGCAGGTTCAACCTGTCAGGATAGACGGCGTAGTGGCGCACACATGGGTGCGCCACCGATGATTCGGGGCACCACCACCGATGGTCAGGACGGCGCGCCGATGATCAAGGGCGCACACGTCGGAGCGCCCCTACAATGACGGCTGCGGTAATTCTCCATTCCCAATAGCTAAAAATATACCACAAACAAGGTATTGCCCGTTTAAAATTTTTCCACCATCTTTGCAACCTGAAATAAACATACACAACTTATATTGCTATGGCTAAAATTGCGAAAAAACTTACAGAATTAATCGGGAATACGCCTTTGCTCGAACTGAGTAAAGTGCAACGCCTGCAAAACATCAACGCCCATGTCGCAGGGAAGCTCGAATACCTGAATCCCGCCCGCAGTGTGAAAGACCGCATCGGCCTGGCGCTGATTGAAGATGCTGAAAACAGTGGTCTGCTTACGGCAAACAGCGTTATTATCGAACCGACCAGCGGCAATACCGGCATTGCACTGGCTTTCATTGCCGCCTCCAAAGGATATAAACTTATCCTTACGATGCCTGAAACAATGAGCCTCGAACGGCGCAGCCTGTTACAGGCCCTGGGTGCGGAAATTGTCCTCACGCCCGGCTTTGAAGGAATGAGCGGCGCTATCCGCAAAGCGGAAGAATTGCAAAAGAACTATCCGACTGCTTTCATCCCGCAACAGTTTCGTAACCCTTCCAATCCGCAAATACACCGCGTTACTACTGCTGAGGAAATCTGGCGGGATACGGACGGAACAGTAGATATTTTCGTGTCGGCGGTGGGTACAGGAGGTACGATAACGGGTGTAGGCGAAGTGCTTAAAAAATACAAGCCCGACGTCAAAGTGATTGCCGTAGAGCCTTACGATTCGCCTGTGCTTTCGGGTGGCAAACCCGGTCCGCACAAAATCCAGGGCATCGGAGCAGGATTCGTTCCGAAAGTGTTTAACGCTCATATCGTTGATGAAATTATCAAGGTAAAGAACGACGAAGCCATTGAAACGAGCCGTTTGCTGGCGCGGGAAGAAGGCTTGCTGGTCGGCATTTCATCGGGGGCGGCCGCATTTGCCGCATTGCAGGTTGCCAAACGGGTAGAAAACACAGGCAAAACCATTGTGGTTATTTTGCCGGATACGGGAGAACGCTATTTGTCAACACAGCTTTATCAATTCGACTAACATTATAAAATCATGGCAAAAATCAAAGTAAACGGAGAACCGCAGGAACTGGAAAAACCCGTTACGCTTGCGGAATTGCTGGTATTAAACCGCATCACGCAACCGGATATGGTGTCTATCCAACTGAACGGCGAATTTGTGTATAAAGAAGATTACTCTCGTGTCGTCAACGACGGCGACGATATTGATTTCCTGTATTTTATGGGAGGAGGCAACATCCGATGAATTTTACGGAAGAACAAATCGTTCGCTACAGCCGTCATATCCTGCTTCAGGATGTAGGAGTTGAAGGGCAGGAAAAAATCAGCGCCGGCAAAGTATTGATAGTGGGAGCAGGAGGTTTGGGAGCTCCGGTCGCATTCTATCTGGCGGCAGCGGGCGTGGGGACTGTCGGTATCATTGACGGCGACGTAGTGGATTTGAGTAATTTGCAAAGGCAAATCATCCATTTTACGGCTGACGTAAACAAGGCCAAAGTAATTTCGGCAAAAGAAAAAATCAATCAGTTGAATCCCGATGTGAAAGTAATTACTTACAATGAATTACTTACTTCGGAAAATGCGTTTGACGTTATCAGGGATTACGATTTTATAGTGGACGGCACGGATAATTTCCCTGTCAAATTCCTTATCAACGATGCTTGCGTACTGGCGGGAAAACCGTTTTCACACGGCGGAATACTGCGGTTTGAAGGACAAACCTTAACTCGTGTGCCCGGCACTGCATGTTACCGTTGCCTGTTCCATTCGCCTCCTCCGCCCAATGCCGTGCCGACATGTTCTCAGGCAGGCGTACTGGGTGCAATAGCGGGGATGCTGGGAACGATTCAGGCGGCGGAAGCGCTGAAATATTTCACCGGCGCAGGAGAGTTGCTAACCAACCGCTTACTTACTTTCAACGCAAAAAGCATGGATTTCAGGAAAATCACGGTCAAGCGGGCGGTTTCCTGTCCCGTTTGCGGGGAACATCCGGTAATTACGCAGTTGATAGATTATGAACAGGCGGCGTGCGAATTAAAAACTCATGCAAAAATATAATGCCAAACGAAATTGAATTAAAATGATGCCTTTTTAAGTGCATCGTTATGAAGCGGCGAGCCATCCGGAATAACCACAGCGTATCCGGATTGTATCGCCGCTTCGCAGTTCGCAATGACCGTTGCGGCAATTGGACAGGGCAAAGCGCCCGTAATTCGTAATTCAATAGCCGGTTCTCCCCTACCCTATTTCCAATTCTCATTCTGCACCAGCACTCCGCCCATGGTAATAATCTGGTCGTTGGGAACAGGCATTGTCATCCATTTAGCATTATATACCGAGTAGTTGTATTTGGTCAGGTATTGCTTCTCGTAGTTCAGGTAATCGGTCAGTTCTTCACGCGCAACGCCCCATCTTGCCAGATCGTACCACCGGTGTCCTTCAAGGGCAAACTCTATTTTGCGTTCAAACTGGAGAGCTTCCATTGCCTTTTCTTTGGTTTCAAACTGTGATTCGGGATAAAGCCCTATGCAGTAGTTGGCTGCCGCGTCAGGCCGGGCGGCGGCGTTCACTTTATCGTCCAGGACGAAAGGAGAAGCGACCGGTTTCATGGAAACCGGGTCTGCCGCTTTCACATAAGCATTGGCGGCGCGCGCGCGCACCCGATTGACGTATTCGCGTGCGCCGGCCCAGTCGCCGGTTTCTATCAGCGCTTCGGCATACCAGAGCAGGACGTCGGCATAACGGATGAGATGCACGTTCTTTGCTGTCGAAGTACTGACGGTGGTAAGGCTCAAAGAGCCTTTGTCGGCCTTGTTGGGGATATACTTTTTGTTCATGTAGAGTCCGCCGTTGCTCACGTCGCGCACCCATCCGTCGGTTCGTTCGGGGACGGCATAGTCGAGGTAAGGCACATTGAACCGGCCTGTGCTTATGTCAAGGCGCGGGTCGGTATAAACCGCGAGGTCGGTTCGGGGAACGCCGTTGCTGATTGAGGTCAGCGGGGGGCGGTTTTGATAGGCTTTGTCCAGCAGTGGCAACCCGTTTTCATCTACGATATGCGAATTGACAAGTTCAAACGAGGGTTGGAAGAAGCCCCATCCGCTTGCGCCCAGCCCGCCGGGTACGGCCAGGTTCGGGCCTCCGTTTATTGCGCTGGTAACGGTCTGCGTACCGGAAATAGCCATCTGGACGTCAAAAACCGATTCTCCCGTCCAGTCGCTCAAGCCTGCGGTGTAAAGTTGCCCGTAGGTATCTGCCAGACGGTATTTGGCGCCGGTATTGTCTATGCCCGAAGCGATGATTTTTTCAAGCAGGGTTTTTACGTCCTGCCAGCTGTCAACGGTATGGGTTGTTCCGTTTTTCCCGTTGTAGGGCGACGACCGGTACAGTTTTACTTTGGCCAGGAAGGCGGCTGCCGCCCATTTATTGGCTAAACCTTTATTTGCCGTCCAGGCAGGCGGCAGGTTATCAAAGGCGTATTGCAGGTCGTTAATAATGTTGTCCCAGATATAAATATAGTTTCCGTTCGCGTCAACGTTGGGGACCTTCGGGTTGACGCTTCCGGCGTATTCCTCGCTGCCGACGTAGGGGATTGCCGCTCCGAAGAGTTTGACGGCTTCAAAGTGCCAGAATCCGCGAAAGAAACGGGCATGGGCAATTGTTTCGGTATAGTAGTCCTTCGCTTCGCCCGGCATTGCTTCCAGTTCTTCTTTGATTTTGCCGGCCAGGTATATGAGGTTGTTTGCCCGGAACACGCCGCCGTAAACGGATTGCCATTTCACGTTCAGGAAAGCATTGTCGGTCGTTATGGCATACGTTTCGAGACTGGTAAACGCCGGCAGGTCGGTAAACGTGGAGCCTTTGTTTGCCGAACCGCCCATTACGTCTCCGTACTGGTAATTGGTGAGCGGCGCTTCAAAGTAGTTCTCATCAATGTCTTCGGGATTGTACATGCTTGCATACATGCCGGTTATGATATTGTCTATGCCTTTCCTGTTCAGTAGGCTTGTTTCATCTACGTCGCCTGCCGGCTTGACGTTCAGGAAATCGCTACATGCGGTTGTTCCTGCCAGCGCAAGTAGCGCTAATAACTGATAATTGAAGATTTTCATTCCTGTTAGTTCTTAATTGTTCGATGTTTATATTGCCGGATTTAGCCGTTAAAATGAAATATCAACGCCAAGTATCCATTGGCGCGGAACGCCGTATGAGCCGTAATCCACTCCTTTGTTGCGGTCGAAACTTTGGCTCGTGTCTTCGGGGTTTACACTGCGTACTTCGGGGTCAAGTCCCGGATAGCGGGTCCAGGTAAAGGCGTTGGATAACTGTCCGTAGAGGCGGATTTTCTCTATCCCGATTGCGTTCATCCACCGTTCGGGCAGGGAATATCCTATCGTAAGCGTTTGCATGCGCAGGTAAGAACCGTCGGCGACATAGGTGGAGTTCGACTCGTTGGCGGCTTCCGTTCCTTCGCCGGCGCTGGTCGCCCACAGGGGATAAATGCCGAAGGGGTTGTTGACGGGATGCCAGGAGTTATCGCGCCTGTCGCGGGAGTAGTTGGATTGCAGGGCGCCGAAATGGGTGTAATGCATGTATTGCATGAAAAGGTCGTTTCCCGCCGAAAAATAAAAAGAGGCGCTCAAATCCAGATTCTTGTACGCCGCGCCGATATTCATCCCGCCCGTGAAATCGGGATGGGGGTTGCCGATAATTGTACGGTCTTCGGCATTGATTTTCCCGTCGCCGTTCACGTCTTCTATTTTGTATCGGCCAACCCAGGCTTCGGGATTCAGGTCTTTTGCGTCGGCAACGGCAAAGGGCAATACCGGCTGCTTTTTGCTGTTTTTGAAGTTCAGTACATCGTCTTCATTTTGATAAATGCCGGTTACTTTGTATCCGAAAAACATGCCTACGGGCTGGCCTTCGGTGGTAATGTTTACTTTTGGGAGGCGCGTATCGAAAAACAGGTCCGAAGATCCGAGTTTGGTAACTTTATTCCGGTAGGTTGACAGGTTGGCGTTGACGCTGTAACGCAAGTTGTCCACTTTGTCTTGCCAGGCGACGCCGATTTCCGCGCCGACGTTTTCCATGTCGCCGATGTTGATTTGCGGTTTAACGGCATTGCCGGCCAGTGCCGAGTAGTTGGCCGGAACAAGCATATCCGTTGTTTTCTTTATATACCAGTCGGCGCTCAGGGAGAGTCGGTTTTTCAGCAGAGTTGCGTCAAAGCCCGTGTTTAGCATCCGGGTTGTTTCCCATTTGGTGTCAGAGTCGCCCAGATAGTGCAAGGCGTATCCGGCCGATACATCCATGTCGTCGCCGGTAACGGGATAAAGGTAGTTGTCGCCCGTAGAATAGCGGTAGGCATAATTATAGGCGCCGATATTGGAGTTGCCTGTTGTGCCGTATCCGGCACGCAGTTTCAGGTCGTTCATCCAAGTGCGCGCCGGGGTCATAAAATCTTCGTCCGAAATGCGCCATCCCAGCGAGGCAGAGGGGAACGTTCCCCAGCGGTTTTTGGCTGCGAAGCGGGAGGAGGCGTCGCGGCGGATGGTGAGTGTGGCCAGATAGATGCCGCGAAAAGAATAGTCGGCGCGTCCGAAGATTCCAAACATGGTAGAGCGGCTGTGCATGTATCCCGAATTGTCCTTGCCGAAGGGAGCCCCATTATCCAGTATCCACGTATCGGGATTGTTTTCAAAGAGATAACGAATGCGGCTACCCGTTATATGCCGTCCGTTGTTCTGGCTCAGGGCTTCCGAACCGATAACGACAGACATGTTGTGGTCGGCATTGAATTTCCGTATGTATGTAACCGTATTAGTCCACTGCCAGTTGAGGAGGTAGTCGGCGGCTTCGTTGAGCGAATTGTCGGCTGTTCCTTCCTTGTTCGACATGATGGTTCTTTCGTTGAAGGTCAGGTCCCATGCTCCGTCCAGCGTTGCGCTGTACTGCGTTTTCAGGGTAAAACCTTCGATAGCGGGTTTCAGTTCGGCAAAGACGGAGGATTGTCCTTTGAACGAACGGCTCCAGTCGTCTTTCCGGTTGGTGGCGGCGTTGAGGGCGGATATATCCCGCCCGCCTTCGGGGGCTTGCGAGCCTGCCCAGTCTCCGCCGATGTTTTTCACCGGCACCCAAGGCTGTATGGTGTATGTGCGGGCAAACACCGATTCGTCGCTTTGTATGCCGCGCTCTCCTGCAAGTTCTATGATGGCCAGGTTGGTATTTTGCCCTATTGCGAGCCACCGGTTAGGGACAAACGTGGTATTAGCCCGCAGGGAATAGCGGTCGAAACGGGATGCAATGACGGTTCCTTCGCGGGATGTGCAGGCGATGGACATGGCGTATGCGCCTTTGTTGCTGCCGCCCGAAAGGGAGAGTTGATGGTTTTGCACTTTGCCTGTACGCGTTATCAGGTCATACCAATTGCTTCCCCGGCGGGCTTCTTCTTCGGAATAGCCGTCTGCAAGCATCTGGTAGTAGGCCGAGCGCGACCATGAACCGGTGCCGTCGTCGCGGTAAGAAGCCTCCCATGCAGCAATGCTTCCAAATTCTTCGATAATTTGTTCTTTCGAGAGACCCGCAGGTTTGATGGCATAGGGCATCCTCAACTGGTTGTTGGCATCCAGGCTGCCGAACTGGATGTGCGAGAGACTGGCAGTGGAGTGGCGTATGTCGCGCAGGTTCACCATTCCCTGCGCCTGAAATTCCATTGCTTCCCAGGCGTCCAGCAGGTCGTAGC
>JAITCT010000305.1 GCA_031282925.1 Dysgonamonadaceae bacterium
GCTTCGGGATTCCTGTCCAATGCCTCGGCCTGTTGCAAAATACTGTTTGGAAACCGTACATCATCCACATTCCAGACTGTAATGTATTCGCCTTCCGACATGCTGATTCCCCGGTTCCACGTGCGGTACAAAGATTCTCTTCCGGGAATGGTAATATGCCGGATAAAAGGCATTGCCGGCAACCGGTGTTTGATAATTTCCATTTCACATTCTTGCGGATCGTTATGCAACAACAATACTTCCATTTTATCCGTTCCATTGATTTCCGAAAGATATTTGAAATAACCTTCCAAAAACTGTTCGCAACGGTAAAGCGACGTCAATACCGATATTTTTACATGATGTTTCATTTTACTTCTTCCGTCAATTCCGGAAGTTATTTTATTTCTATATGAATTTCGTAAATCAACCGGTGTTTTTACGTGATCCGGCGCGACCATTACCCTTTCTTATCCCCTATTTTTCCTGTCGTTCTTTTATAACTCATTAATAAAGCTCATAATCGTTTTCCCTGCAATATCCCAGTTCAGCCGTTCTTTGTAATCGCGGAAAGCGGACAATGATAAATTTTCATACTCATCAGGGTTTTCCAGCAAATATATAATATGGTTAGCATAATCCGCAGGTGAAGCCGACAAATCAAAAGTCATACCGGTAACATTGTCTTTGATAAGAGTTGTTACACCTCCGGTTTTTGTGGCGATACCCGGCAGCCCGAATGAAGCGGCCTCGCAAAAGACCAGACCGTAACATTCTGCTTGCGTCGGTAACAGAAAAAAACGGGCATTGGTAAACAATTCATTCAATTTCTCGCATCCCCCTGTTGTTTTTTTGCTGATAAATCCATGATTTTCAGCAAAATCAGGCAATTTCAAATCTTCTCCGGGGCCAACAATATCCAAACGAACGGGAATATTTTTATTTTGTATTTCCCGAGCAATTTGCACTGCAAATTCTCCGCCTTTGCGCTTCCAGTCCACACCGCAAAAAAGCAAATTACATTGTCCGTTTAATTTATTTTTGATTATTCGTTTGATGTCGGCTTCGGTACGTGAACATTCTATATTTGCGCCAAACGGCACGATTTTTACTTTTTGCGGATTTGCATTGTAATCATTTATAGCGCTGTCAGCCGCCCAACCGGAAGCATAAAAAATTAAATCACAGTTTTGCAAAGCACACTTTTCCAACTTGTTACCTGTCCGGATTGCGTATGCGGCCAAATTGGTGAAATTTGCATAATAGTTGAGCATTGCCGCAAAAGTAGCATCGGTGTAAAACACTTTCTTTTTCACCGTTTTCAATAAGGCGACAGGTAAACTGCCGGGCGAAAAAACAATGTCCGTATCAGCCGGTAACCGTTTCTCAATCTCTCTTGCGTATTGTTCGGCAATAGCAAATGCAATCCTGTCGCGGTACTTGTCAATAATTTTCGGCGTACTGTCGGTCGAACCTCCATCTACAATGATGTATTCGATGTTTTTATAAGTCTGGTTCAAGACCGACAGGATAGTTGCCTCGATGAATTGCCCCTGATTATACGACGGGGTAACGATTGATATTTTTATGTCGTTATTCATTATGGTATTTTGATGTCTTGTCATATATTTTTTGCAATCAACTGTATATCCGCCAGCCAAGCCTCCAGCATTTCCAATTCTTTTTCACAAACGATGTTCTCATTTAATAATGCTTTATATGCGTTGTAAAGATTGTTTTCTATGCTTTCCGAACCGGAAATATGACCGGAAACTATTTCCACCACTTTTTCAGTGGATTGATACATGGGGATTTCGGATAGAAAATCTTTCATATAATCGTGCGGGTTTCTTTTTTGAATAACGGTTGCATTTGTAAAACCTAATTGATATCCATACAGCCACATAACAGGTTGAGCAACCAATCCTCTTAAAATATCGGTAAATCGAAAAGTAACATAAGCAGGTAAATACATCAGGGGAAATAATTCCTTTATTATCATGGTGTTTTGAGTATTGAAGGGAGATATTGTCCCTACCTCCAAGACTACCGGATTCCGTTCTTTAAAACAGCAAGGCTGATCGCTTGTCAAACGGTATATCGCATCTACGTCCGGGTCTTCATCAGCTAATCCTTGCCAGATTCCAATTTTGCATACCTGTGTTTGAGTGTTGTGCGTGAAGTTATCTTTTTTTGTGATATGGTTTAACGGGAAACCTCTCGGCCAGATTTTTTGGGGTGTGTATAACTCATAAATATTAATGAATCCTTGTTGATTGACAGAATCAAAATTACCTTGAAACACAGGGAAAGCCCAGTTTTCTTTTGGAATATTGTCATCGTCCGTATCTACAATACAGTCTGCGCCACAGGTAATTGCTTTCAAATAACCTAACATTTTCCGACAATAATGGTTATGTGGCAAGTGTTTCACCAATCGAAAATTCATGTTTTCCTGTTGCGTTACGGATAGAAAATCAACATTTTCACAATACCAGTTTTCAGGTGTTTTTTTATCTCCTACGACTATTGTCCGGTAATCATTCTTCTTTGCAAAAGCGGCAACTGCTTCTGTCGGATTGAATATTGATGTTATAACTATAAATTTATTCATTCAAAGTTTGCTTTAATAACAGTTATTATTCTGTCTATTGTATTACTCCATGAAAATGTATTCAAACAATATTCCTGACCGCTTTTTCCCATTCTTTCCAACAATTCGGGTTGAGCAAATGCTTCAATTAGAATATCTGCCATCGCAATGGGGTCGGGGTTATTCAACGCAAAGCCATATTTCCCGTAGCCTGACAGTTCGGGAAAACTGTTTCGGTTTAATCCCACAATCGGCATTCGGCAGGCTAATGCTTCCAAATAAACCAAGCCCCAAGGTTCATAGAAAGCAGGCATCAGGAATAATGAACATTCATTAAAAATTGCCTGCAATTCTTCAATCGGTATAAATCCCAAAACAGTAATATTCGGATGTTTAATTTGTTGAATATATTGATTTTGTCCAACTATGGTTAATTGCAGGTCGGGCATTTTTTTTAAAGCCATTTCCAAAGCTTGCAAAACGAATGTTCCACCTTTATTTTCAAAGTTTCCTTTGGCTGCAAACAATATTTTTTTATTGGAATAATCTTTTTTTCCATAATAAGGTTTAAGCACTCCAAGTCCGGTTCCAACCACTGTAATTTTATTAGAATTTATTCCATAATGCGAAATTAAATTATCTTTTACGTATTCGCTGATTGTGAAAATGTGTTCCATTTGCCGATAGGCTTCCCTTTCCAGATTTTCCGCATCTCTCAGCAGTCTTTTTGAATCATTTTCAATATTTGAAAATAAGCAATATAAATTCCATGTCGAATCGCAATACAGATAATGTTTCTGAGTTTTGGGAAATCGTTTGAAAGGAAGATCTGAAGTTCCGGTATGCAACGTATGATTAGATTTGCCGGTTGCTGTTTCCGCAATTACTTTTCGAGCATTGGCATATCTAAAAAAGAAACTGCGTGTTACATCTTCCGCTCCCGGATAATAACACTTGGCTGCAAGTTTTAATATTTTAAGCGTAAAACCGGTTCTGTTTGAATCGAATGCTTTACCAAGCATGTTTTTTTGTTGCAGTTCGGAGCATAGATGACACGGTGTTCCCGACCAAGTGGCAGGATTTGTCGGATTACCGTTGCTGCAAATATTTATTTTCATATCCTAATTTTTTCTTTCATCTGTTATGTATGCAATCTTCATCTTTTTCTTTTTCTGCGAGTTCAAAGAATGTTTTTGTTTCATTTTTGATTTCTTTTGCGGTTATAATTTTCATTGTTCAAATAAGGCTTCCACCTCTATCTTCAGTTGCGGCAAATGGTTCTTAATAATAGCCCAAACAATTGATGCATCAATATTATCGTATGAATGAATTAGCCTGTTTCTAAAGCCAACTATCTGACTTGCACTCGACAACGTAACAGCAATCTCTTCACTGCGCAGTTTATTCACAGCCTCGCCAATAACAGACAATTGCCTTTCAACAGCGCTTTGAGTTTTCAAATCCATTTGATATGTCCGAAAATCAATTATGCCTTTCAAAAACTCCTCTGTCAAAGCGATAGCATTTCGAATATCAAATAAATACTTGCTTGCTTTGTCCATCGTAAATCAGTTTTTTATTTTTTTCTATTTCGCTTCTTAAATAGGGATTGCGAAGCGAATGTTCCGTCAGCAAATCTACTTTCCGATTGAACAGGGTTTCCAGTCCGTCCCACAGATTGAGTAACTGTTCTCCTCTTTCTTCCGGCGGTAATGAACTTTCTATCTCGACCAATACATCAATATCGCTTGTCAATTGATTGAAACGGGGTGTCAACACCGAGCCGAAAAAGTAAAGTTTTCTTGTCACCTTATTTTTTTCACATAATTGTAAAATGCCGTCTTTGTATTGCGCTATCGAGTTCATAAAATTGTTACTTTTACTTGCTTGCTTTGTCCATTGTAAGTGATAAAAAATTATAACAAGTAACGGTTTGTAGAGACATGTCCCGTCAGGGACATTATATTGGTAGAAACAGGCAATCCCCTGACGTACCGTCCCGTACGGGACGGGTGGGGGGTGTGAAACGTATATTTTCTACCAACAGAATGTCCCTGACGGGACATCTGAAAAACTGTTATATGTTGTTTATTTCGCATTCGTAAATCAGGTTTTTATTTTTTTCTATTTCGCTTCTTAAATAGGGATTGCGAAGCGAATATTCCGTCTTGTTTCCAAATCTTTTCTGTTTCCTTATCTCGAAATGAAAGTATCATTTACAGTTTCACAATGATGATGAGTGTAGCGTTTAGTGAATAGCGATTAGCCGGGAATGTCGTTCACCAAACGCTATTCAAGGAATAATCGCCTGCGTTATCGGGCTCCATGGCCCTTTTTCCCCGCGTGTATTTTCCCATCGCAAGGCGAAGAAAACGGATTTTCCGCGCCGGTCGTTTTCAAACTTCAGGGTGAAGGGCGACCGGGTGTCGAAGCTGGAATTAGCCAGTTCGATCCATTTCGCGGGGGCTTCGTCGCTAATGATCCATGCGATTTCCGCGCCGTGCTGTCCTTCGGGTTTGGCGCGTTTGTGGTCGCCTTCTTTTTCATAAAAACGGAAAGTCAGGCGCGCC
>JAITCT010000061.1 GCA_031282925.1 Dysgonamonadaceae bacterium
TTAGCCGACTTCGGACGAAAAGAAATTGAAATTGCCGAACACGAAATGCCCGGCTTAATGTCCCTCCGCAAAAAATACGGCAAGGAAAAACCCTTGAAAGGCGCTCGCATCACCGGTTCCTTACACATGACCGTTCAAACGGCCGTATTGATTGAAACGCTGATTGAATTAGGCGCGAATGTGCGTTGGGCGAGTTGTAATATTTTCTCTACGCAAGACCACGCTGCCGCAGCCATTGCCGCTCGCGGAATCCCTGTTTTTGCATGGAAAGGCGAATCGTTGGAAGAATACTGGTGGTGTACTGATCAGGCTTTGTGTTTCCCCGACGGACAAGGGCCTAACCTGATCGTCGACGACGGCGGAGATGCTACTTTATTGATTCACTGGGGATTTAAAGCCGAAAACGATGCAACATTCCTGAACCGGAAAGGCGGCAATCACGAAGAACAGGTGATTCTCGACACTTTACGCCGTATCCTGAAAGAGGACAGCTCGCGTTGGTGTCGCACCGTATCCGGATTGAAAGGCGTTTCGGAAGAAACAACGACCGGCGTTCACCGGCTTTATCAAATGCTCGAAAAAGGCGAATTATTGTTTCCTGCTATTAATGTGAATGATTCGGTTACTAAATCCAAATTCGATAATTTGTACGGCTGCCGGGAATCTTTGGCTGACGGCATCAAAAGAGGAACCGACGTAATGATTGCCGGAAAAGTAGTGGTAATACTCGGTTACGGCGATGTAGGCAAAGGCTGCGCCAAATCCATGCGTTCCTACGGCGCCCGCGTAATCGTTACCGAAATTGATCCGATTTGCGCTTTACAGGCGGCAATGGAAGGTTTTGAAGTAACAACGATGGGAAAAGCCGTCAAAGAAGGTAATATTTTCGTAACAACGACCGGAAACCGCGACGTTATCACTATCGACCATATCACGCAAATGAAGGATCAGGCCATTGTCTGCAATATCGGCCATTTCGACAACGAAATTCAAGTTGATAAACTGGTAAATTATCAGGGTGTCGTCCACACCAACATCAAGCCGCAAGTGGATAAATATACTTTCCCCGATTCGGGAAAATCCATCTTCCTTTTGTCCGAAGGCCGTCTGGTCAACCTCGGCAATGCCACGGGACACCCTTCGTTTGTAATGAGTAACTCGTTTACCAACCAAACTTTGGCACAACTGGATTTGTGGAAAAACAAATACGAAATCGGCGTTTACCGTTTACCGAAACACTTAGACGAAGAAGTCGCCCGTTTACATCTGGAACGCATCGGCGTTGAACTGACGGTTTTAACGCCCGAACAGGCGGAATATATCGGCGTCAATATCCATGGACACTACAAAGCGGATCATTACAGGTACTGATTGCGAATTCATCATTTCCGTTTTTTATGAAAATTGCGATTCCTCGCCTTTTTATCCTTCGCGGCATAGCCATTCGGCATGTCGTTTTATCGGGCGCCGGCGAAAGAGCATACCGTAGAAACATTTCCTTTTAGCGTTTGTATCCGGGATTATTATTCCCGGGTAAAAAACGCAATACAATCATCACATCAACGGTGCAAACAGCCGCATTATCGACTCAAAAAACTTTTTCCATTTCGGACGTTTCATCCATTCCTCAAACAAAACTTCACGACATTCCTGCATGTCCCGAAAGAAAATTTCCTTGTTCCGAATGGCAATCACAGGATCATAAATATAACCGTTGATTTCAAAATTAGTTTCAAAACTCCTGAAATCCAGGTTAGCCGAGCCGATAACAGACAGCATGTCGTCTGCAACTATGGTCTTGGCATGAACAAATTTACCTTCCATTTCATAAATTTTCATGCCTGCTTCCAGCAAATCGGCGTAGTAGGAATGTGCAGCAGGGTCGACATACCGGGAATCGGATTTTTTGGAAACCATCAGGCGGACGTCAACTCCGCTCAAAGAAGCCATTTGCAAAGCCTGAAACAAGGATTCCGAAGGCAAAAAATAAGGCGTTTGCATATAAATATACTTTTCCGCCCCGATAATAATATTCACAGTCGCCTGCAGCAGATTGTGATACAAACTGTAAGGTCCGCCGGTTGCAATCTGCATCAAATTGCCGGTATAGACATGCGTTTCCGGAAAATATTTTTCATCATCCAGCCACGCTTCGCCCGAACTGTACCAATCAATCAGGAAACTTGCCTGCAATCCGAGCGCGCCTTGCCCTTTAATTCGCAATTGCGTATCCCGCCAATTCGGATTAATCGTGTAATTATCGGAGATATTCATGCCTCCCATGTAAGCCGTAACACCGTCAATGACGACTACTTTCCGGTGATTCCGGTAATTCACCCGCTTGGCAAATTTCGGGAAATGCACTTTCATCAAAGAGGTAATTTGTACTCCACTTTTGTTCATTTCATGGTAAAACTTTTTCGGTACCAGCCAATTTGCCACATTGTCGTAAATAAACCGGACTTCGACACCTTCGGCCGCCTTTTGCATCAGTATTTCTTTGACCCGCTTCCCGGTGCCGTCATTTTTGAATATGAAAAATTCCATGTGAATATGATGCTTTGCGCTGCTTATATCTTTCAACATCGTATCAAACATTTCCGCTCCATCGGTAAGGATTTCGATTTTACTGCCTTGTAAAACCGGCGAGAGGTTACTGTTTTTCAGTAAATTAATCAGATTGGCATATTCGGGCAGTATTTTGATATTCCGGTTATAGGTGAGGCTCTTAAAACTTAAATCTTTGATTTCCTTAGATTTTTTCTCCGAAATATGCCTCATTCGCCGGGTATCCTGTCCGAAAAAATAATAAATAACCAACCCGACAACAGGCACAAATATCAAAACCACCAACCATGCAATAGATTTCACCGGAGTCCTGTTTTCGGAAATAACCACAATCACAGTCCCCGCAATCAACACTACATATATGATATATATAGCAGTATTAAAGTCCGATGATGAAAAAAAATCCAACATATCGCTATCACAAGAATACACTAAAAATAAACTGCCAATGACTGTCGGGCGGAACCTGCTGTTTCCATCTATTTCCCGCTCTTACCAAGTTCATTTATGAAATTTTTATTGTGCGAAATTACAGAAAAAATTTTCAATTACACCCTTTCTTCGAAAAAAACAGTGCAACCGCATCAAAAGTTGACAATGTTTTTTAAGACAATTAATATTCAAAACCGATATGATATCGTGTTTCCTGATGCAAAACGCCTTTGGTTTCCCGTCCGGCGTCTATCCCGATTAATGCTGATACATTTTTCCATGCCGCCCGGGAAAATCAGGTCTTGAGGTTATAAAAGCCCCGTCATTCTGCGAAAACAGAGTGACGGGGCTTTTGAAGAGGAAAAATAACTGTCGGTTATCAATTGCCGGTTAACAGTTTTTTCACCCACCCTGAACTTCCTTTTACAATCAATACCTGTGTTAATGGGTTTGTCGAATTAACGGCAACGGATGTTTTACCTGCCGGTTTTTCCAATCCGTCAAGCAAGGCTCCGCTAACGGAATAAATATTTACCCGTTCGGCTGCAGGCGAATTAACATGCAAAATTTGCCCGGAGAGCGATACCTGTATAGCCGGTTCAACAGCCTGAGGAATACCTGTGGCAAACGCGCGGATTACCGTCACCCAGTAATCCCTTTCGGTTTTTTTATCTCCCGACTGAACTCTGATGTGAAAAGGATTTTCCCCGACATTTAACGTATGTATCCTACTTGCCGCACTGCCAACTGTGGCCTTCGCATTATCCGGGATAGCCTGAATCGTAATGCGTGATACCGAATATGGCACTTCGACTGTATAATTGTAAACGGTATCATTGAAAGCAGGCGAAAGCGGACAGGACGCATGCGTTTCATAGTCGGTTACGGTAAGCGCCGTCAGCATAGCTTTGTCATTTGCATACGCTTCTACTATATTGAAGTCTTTCCAGACTTCCTTTTCACGGAAGCTCCTGTTGCAATAAAGTGTAATATTCCTTAATGTAAGGCCGGCGAATACATTGCGTTCTATGGTCGGCGGCTCTGAACTGTAGCAGATAACGGAAGTCAAACCGTAGCAGCATAAAAAAGCATATTCTCCGATACTTTTTATATTCGCCGGAATGGTAACG
>JAITCT010000184.1 GCA_031282925.1 Dysgonamonadaceae bacterium
GGTAACGAATCGGCGCGGGGAACCGAATATCAGGCTTTTGGCGGGAATAAACCCAATCATGTAACGATACTGCCGTTTACCCGCTTGTTGGGCGGTCCGATGGATTATACGCCGGGAATCTTTGAAATGGATATTGAGAAAATCAATCCGGGGAATACTTCGCATGTCAATTCGACGCTTGCCAACCAGTTGGCATTGTACGTAACGATGTACAGCCCCCTGCAAATGGCGGCCGATTTACCCGAAAATTACCGGCGTTTTCCCGACGCCTTCCGGTTCATCAAAGACGTGGCGGTTGACTGGGACAAAAGCATCTATTTGGAAGCCGAACCGGGAGAATACATCACCGTTGCCAGGAAAGCCAAAGGCAGTTCCTCGTGGTTTATAGGAAATGTTTGCGGGGAAAAAGGATTCGCTTCAAAAATCAATTTCGACTTCCTGGAACCGGGCAAAAAGTATGAGGCAACCATCTATGCCGATGCGCCGGACGCGCATTACAAAACGAATCCGCAAGCATATACGGTTCGGAAAATCAATGTTACAAACAAATCGAAATTAGTACAAAAATCGGCGCCGGGAGGTGGTTATGCGGTTAGTATTATAGAGATTTAACAAACCCTGAGGATTCTCGAAAGGTTGATTTTCCGTCATTGCCGTAAAAGTCAAATAATTCGTTACATGTTTAAGCGTTGAGCAGGCGGTATATTACCGATAGCGGAATAAGGTCTGTGTTCATTATAACAGACCAAAAATCCCGACAGTTCGTTTTTTAAGTCATCAATGTCCCGTAGAGGGCGTGCGTCTTCGATGAAATCCTCACTGAGCGTTTGCCGAACTCTGTCCCGTTACCGGTGATCACGGGGCGTCAACTTCCATCAGGGGGGGCAAACATCACGGTAAGAGCCTTCTTATCTTCTATCACTTCTACTCGGGCCGGACGACTGTAACCGTCAACCGGCCCGGCAGGTGATAAGTGCGCCCGGGCCGGGCGAGAGAGATTCCCTTAGCCAACTGCCGGCAGCCAATATGCACTGATTCTCCGATTTTGTTCATGATAATTTTCCTCCGTTCCTGTTTTTGAACCCGGTGTAATCTGTTCTGTCCTGCCGCCTGCAGATGTTGCAGATTTCCGCAATATATCCCGTATTTCACATTAGCCGCTATTTCCCAAACACGCCGTAGAGTATCAACACCAGTATAGCAGGGATGAGCATTGTAAGCATTGTAATCATCATCGAATTTCCTGATTGCCCTTTCCAGTTCCACATCGCTTTGTCGAAGAGGTCAAACAATCCGTCGAAAAATGATGATTCCGACGAAAAAAGATATTGTCCCATAATTATTCCCATTAATCCGACGGCTAATATTCCATAAAGAAAAAAATAAGTCCGCTTCTTGGAAAAGCATTATTCGAAGCGTACAACATATAGAAAAACAAGCCGGTAACTACAATACCCGTTTGGAACAACCTGTTGTTTCAAACGGGGCGAACGCAAAATCATCCGCAATTCCAGATTGATAAAATCGCCGGTTACGCCGAATCTGTCTAAAAACGACAGGCTTGAAAACGACCTCACGGCCAGATTCCGTTCAAACATTGGATTTCGCCGAAAAGCCTTCCATTGACGTTGTCGTAACTGTTGTTGAAACATACTTTTATGATATTGTTAATGATTTTAAAGCATAGCCGCGCAGATTTACAAAAAGTTTCTCATTATTGGGTTTGTGAGTTATAAAATTAAGTTGTATTTTTGCAATTGAATATCAATGTCGTTTAGTTAAGCTATAACTTTTTCTTATTCAGACAATAAACTTTTTTTGTTTTATGATTTCTGTGACTAGTTCTGCCGGGTCTTATGATTTCGCAGGTTTTCATCATTAGCTCATCGAAAGACAGTATAGCCTTTTTAAAGTCTTTTTTGATAAAGATTCTCACAGCAATGTCATAAAACATGCCTAAAGCAGATGTCCGGTTGATTTTTTTCTCATGTTTGCGTTCATTGTTGTTTTTCTCTTCTAATGATTCGGCCCTGACTTTTTCTTCTATTGGGAAAGAGAGTGCTGCGCATAAGGTCATCATCAGTATTTTGGCATGAAAGTCCTGTTTGACGGCTCTGGCCGTTTTCCCTGAAAAATCTTCCAAATCCAAACGCTCTTTCAATAGTTTATACCCTTCCTCGACACCCCAACGGCAATGGTAAAGTTCCGAAAACAGTTCACGAGGATACTGTGTGCAATCAACCAGTGAGGTACAGAGAACCTCCTTCTGTCCATTTTCCAATTCAATTAAAATCAATCGGCAACGAACCGGTGGCTCATCTTTGAACAGGGAACCTCCCTCTTTCTTGTAATCTTTCCCGGGAAGGGATAATTCAACAGTCATTTCTTTCAAACCGCTTTCCACAAAACTTCTTACCGGTAACCACCAATCCTCCTTCATCCGGAAACAAAATTCCACGCCCTTGCTCCTGAGCAGATAAAAAAAGTAAATGGAAGGATAACCGCGGTCGGCAAGTAATAAATCTCCCCGTTGCAACTTGTCCATATGTTTGAGTAACAAGGATTGCTCACTCTGGCTCCAAGGAGCAATTTGGGAGTCTAATGTCAATAAATTCAATGGGTCATAAAGCAAGGATATCAAGGCCATGGATACAGCAGTAGAACCATTGCGCCCAACCAAATGTTCCCCGAACTCTTCTTTTATGCTCGGATGATTGGGTAAGTGCAACCGGCTACCGTCTACCGACAATAAACGGTGGCCATGCCATTTCCGGTAAGGAGCATCCGAATAAAAACTTGAACAGGCAACGTCATTGATTTCTTTGAAAGCCTCCGGCTTGAGTTTACTCCGAGACTGACTTAAGGCACCTTTAGTAACTGCCCTGATGTTGTAATCGGTTGATAAAACCGTCTTGAAAAAAGAGTCCAACTCACGTTGAAGCGATGATTTTATACCTCTTAACAACATTACTATCAGCGATTTGAAAGGAAGTTTACGCTCCCTTGTGAATTGTCCCGCTGAGCCGTCTTTTGAACGGCCGACAAATGATTTTTCATCAATTAATCCTGATATGTTTGTTAATAACTTTTCTCTATAATCGCTCGCTTTTTTAAAAGGGAAACCCCTTTATTTACAGGGTAAATTTAATGATTTTCATGCTAATACTAAAATGTCAAAGAACTTATTTTATCAAAATCCCATCAAGAGGTCGAAAAGCTTCCCTTAACTAAACGACATTGGATTAAAAATTAAACAAATCGTTTTACCGCACAAAGATATGAGGAGAATATAGGACTGTCGAAATGACGTTGTTGCAACGATAAAAAAGGGTTTATTGACTGTCTTTGTATTTCATAAATAAAA
>JAITCT010000106.1 GCA_031282925.1 Dysgonamonadaceae bacterium
AGCCATGGAACCACACGCTTCCGACCGGTATGCAACCGTGATGAACATGTTGCTTGACTGGGGTTTTGACCCCGGAAAAGACAAAATCGACCTCTCGGCCGCACCCGTCAATGAAATGAATCCGGAATTAATGAAGAAAATAAACGAGCCGATTTACGACGCCGACACCGGTGATGAAACCCTGGTCAATTTACAGGTCGGCGAAGAACGGAAGAAAGAGAGAAAAAGACGGCTGGCCACTCTGGCTGCCGCTGTTCTCGGTGCGGCAATCATCCTTTATCTTTTCGGAACCAACAGGATTGAAAATCCCCCGGCAACCAGTCCTGTTGCAGAAACGGAACAGCTCGCCTCGCAGGTCTTCCCCGTCCGGACGATCGCGGAACCCGCCCCGCCGGAGGCCGAAGAAACGCCGCCCGCAGACCCAGGAAAAGAAAAATACGACCGGGCGCTCAACAATGCCATCGAAGCCTTCAACGCGCAGAATTATGAAAAGGCGGCAAAATTCATTGCCGAAGCGGAAGCGCAAATGGTTACGGGCGACACAAAAAAATATAAACAACTCTGCAGGAGCGAACTTGAAAAGATTGAAATACAAAAAAGAAAAAATCTCTATGATTTCTTTGTGGAATTTGGTAACTTTGCCGTTGTAAAGAAAAAAACAAGCGGCTTGTATGGAACTATTGATGACAATGGTTTTGAAATTGTCAAATGTATTTATGTCAGCACACAACCTTCCGGCAACAACCGTTTATTCCAGAGAAGCGACGACCTGTTCGACCTGTACAACCCTGAGGGTAAATTGCTGGCCGAAGGAGTTACCGGATTTGAATAATTATCAATGAAATATTTCAACCTTCCGTTCATCTTTTTTATAATGGCCTCCCTGAATGTTACGGCACAAAACTATAACGCTCAGGGAGATTTGGCGCTGGAAGAAAAAGACTATCAAAGCGCCCGCGTCTGGTACAGCGAAGGTCTGGTCAACTGCGACCGCTACAGCATCCGGAAACTGACGGACATCTGGAAGGAACAGCCGGAAATGCGCACAAGTATGCGTTTATCCATGTGGAAATGCTATAATTGCCTGACGCCCCTCGCCGAACAGCAAGACCGGGAAGCTATGCTCCTGCTTTCCGACTATTTCAAAATGGGGATAGGCATAGAAGGCGATTCCATCCGGGCGGAATACTGGTTGAAAGAGTACGTAAAATCATTGGGCCTGCCGGTAAACCTGCCGCCTCCGGATACCCTGAAAACCGATGAGGCGCCGGTAACGGCCGAAACGAAGGAGAAAAGCCTTTTATCGAACCGGTTTTATTCGTTTGCGGCATACACTTATTCCCGATTCGAACCGGTGGGCGGCACAATCGGGTTTTATAACAAATTCGGGTTTTATTTGAGCTATCGCGCCGATTTGAATAAGGGGAAATACGTTTATACCTGCAACAACGCGGCAGTTCCGGAAATCGGCCTCGAAAACCCGCCTTACCGCTTTGCCAGCGAAAAATGGAAATGCCGGACAGTCGCAGGCGGCGTCTTTATTCCGATTCTGAACCGGAAAATGTTCGTTTCGCTGGGAGGAGGATACGTCAGCCGGCAATATTTCAGGGAAATCGTATCCCTGTCGGACGAAGTTTTTGCAAAAAACGGGGAAACAAGTGCCTGGTGCTACAATACGGAAGCCTCCTACAAAGGATGGAACGTGGAACTCGGAATAATGCTGAAATGGAAACGGCTCATCTTTTTCGGGGGAATTAATTCCACAGAGTTCAGGGATTCGGACGGTTTTTTAAGTATCGGTTACTCATTTTAGTTGAAACAGTGTGAAAAAGGAATTTACATATTTAATATTCTTTTTGTTTCCGGCATTACATTCATGCCTGGACACGCCCGATATGACCGTCGGGATTGTCAATACGACAAATGAACCCTCCGTTGTTTCGGGCAACGCCTCTTACTTCGCCGACGGCGCTTTGCAGTTTGTCGGCGAAGTAACGGTTTTGGGCAGAACCACTGATATTTTTGAAAAAGGCTTTTACTGGGGATTTTCCGCCGACACGCTCACCGATTCCGTTTCCCTTGAAAACGTCCGCCTGCGGGGACGCTTTTCCTACCGCCTGCCGAATGCGCGCGGAGACGCCACCTACTATTGGAAGGCTTTTGCTAAAAACGATTACGGTATCAGTCTCGGAGAAATCAAAACGCTCGCTACACCTGCGATTTTTGAAAACAGCGGTAATTTCACCGGAAAGGTGCGTTCGAATTTTACCGCTTTTGCCCTGAAAAACATTCTCTATCTGACCTGCGGAGACAACAGCGGCGTCATTTATGCCGACGTCTGGCGCTACGAAGGCATCTGGTGGAACGACATCGACAATATACCCGGAGAGGCAAGAAGGTATCCCGTCGCTTTCACAATCGGCGACTCGCTGGCTTATGTCGGTACGGGTCAGGGACTTTATAACTCGCGCCGCGTTTCTTACGGGGACTTTTATATTTTCAG
>JAITCT010000141.1 GCA_031282925.1 Dysgonamonadaceae bacterium
GCGTACGGTACTCCCGACAGTACATCAATAAAAGCGGTAATTTATCCGCACTGCTTAATCCGGCCGGAGCTCCCCCGAAGGGATGTTTTTTCAAACCGGCTTTCGATGCATTCAACACTTCAGGCATCTGCTCAAATACCTCACGCTGGACGCCTGTTAAACGTTTAAATTTCGCCATACTTATTTTTTCCATATCCCTGTAAAACATGATGCAAAGATACAGTCCTGGCGGATTACTTCTCTATTTTCTGAAGAAGTCTATTTTAACAAACTGATTTCCGATGCTGTAAATTACATGGAAATACAATTATCTTATTCATTGACTACAATTGAAAATCACAAAAAAATTGGAGAAAGATTAAAAACTTCATGTCTATAAACGGAATTGAACAATATCATCAATCTGTCGGTGAAAAAATTATCTATCAACCTGAGTTTTGGATAAGAAAAGTTCCAAAAAAAGGTGCATACTTGAAATTTATTTGGTATCTTTGCAGTTGACAGTCAATAAGAAAAACCAAAATTTTCAATTATGCTTGCCAGCGGCAAAATTACTGAAATTTTCTGTATTGCGGACGAATTTTGCAGGAAATTCAACGAAGAAGTAAAAAAACTCCAAAAATTACCGGAGAACGGCATGCGCCACCGTAATCGCCCCTGCGACAGTCCGGGAGTGAAATCATAACAGTTTTACTGCCGTATCACTTTGGCAACTTCAAAAATTTCAAGCACTATTACTTGTATTTCATCCGTGTTCATTTGCAAAAAGATTTTCCCGAAGCACTTTCATACAGCAGATTTATTCAATTTACCAGTGTGGAATTATTCGCTAAACAAACCATTAATGTTATAAATTATTTTTAGAATAGCCCTAAGTCACGTTCATAAAAATGCTGCCGGCTTTGTAGCGTAGCATAGGTGAAAGTGATAGATAAACGATTATTCCGAATTAATCATATCATAGTGTACACGGTATGGTCTTGTGCATCCGATTTTATCAAAAATGAGAAATTATTTAAACACGAAGACACGAAAGCACAAAGACACGAAGAAACTGTTAATACATGATTTTCGTGTCTTTGTGTCTTTGTGCCTTCGTGTTTAAATAATATTCCATAGAATAGGGAGACATTCCCTATTAGAATAGGGAGAAGTTCCCCATTAGGGTAGGGAGACGTTCCCTATTGGAATAGGGAGACATTCCCCATTGGAATAGGGAACGAAACAATCTGCGGGCAAAAAAAACAAACGACGAGTCTTGTTAACCCGTTAACCTGTCAACTCGCTTACTCATTTAGAATTGTGATAATCCCGGATAAACCCCAATGTCATCCAGTTGGCTAAAGCCTGCCGATTATTGTTCAGGACATAACGCCACTGGTCAAATTCATTCTGCATATTGGCCAATTCCATAAAAATGGAAACCGGCTCGGCATATCGCATCACCGTCAGGTTGCGGGTAGAAACGGTTCCGGAAAACCCGCGCCCGGGCTGAACTATTTCATACCTGTCCGTAAATGTGTCGCGCATGGTTTCCGCTAAACGCCTGCTCTTTGTCCGATTCTTCGGTTTATCCTGATAATAGAAAAAAACATCCAGCTGTTTCTTCCTGCTTCTACTGTCCAAATGAATGAAAACAGCCCGTTGATACGTTTCTTTCGCTTTGGCGCTCAAACTGTTTATTTTGTTGGTACGCTGCCGCAAGCGGGCTATTTGGTCCGAAGGAATCAGTTGTCCCATACAGGTTTCTCTCTTGCTGTTATTCAAATATTTATCGTCACGGATACCATCCGCCGGATCCTGAATAATGATATAAACAGTCGCTCCGTGTTGCAATAAATTTCTCGCCAAACGAAGCGTAATATCATAAGCATATTCATCTTCATGCAGTTCCCATCCGTTCACCCTGGCAATCGCCCCGCAGTCGGGACCGCCGTGGCCGCTTGACAGGAAAAAACAGGCGCCCGCCAGCTTTTGATCTGCAATCGCATAATGTGCATATTGTTTTCCGAACAGGGGTTGATATCCGGTCTTCGATTTTTCACTTTTAGCCGGTTGGGGTTTAATATTGTCGGTTCTTTTGGACGTATCGGATACCTTTATATTCAATGGTTTCACATTATCCTGTGTATTCTGTTTATCCGGGGTTTTTAATTTTTCGGCAACAGGCGGCAATTGATAATAAACGCCCCACAGAAGCGCTTGCTTTTTACCGAATCTTCCTTTATTTATATCTACAAACACCGGATAGTGTTTATTTTCATCGCGGTTGTGCCTCCTTAAAAAAGCATAACCTCCTTCTCCCTTTAACGGCTTATCCTTTTCCTGCGCAGTAACGAAAAACGTTATCGGTAAGCAAATAAGGATACAATAAATTCGTAAGAATCTCATTTATTTACAGTATAATTAATCTTTATTTGATTATCGCAAAAGTAGTGCAAATATTTTAATTTAAGCCTTTTTTTGTAATGATTTTTGCGCCGAATTTCATATCTTTGTGCTGTTTTTTACGCTAAATAAATGCTAAATCGTTTATTTACAATATTATTTTAGTGATACGAAATAAATAGCATGGAAAAGTTTATGATTATCTGTTAATCCTGCACTCTAACCCTGAAGGGAGAACTTGGCCGCAGCAAAATATTCAATCGCACAGCTCCCCGCTCCTCTCTTTATAGGGGCGGAGGGAGGTAATCATAAAAACTGCTGTATCTTGTTGATTCGTCATTATTTAATTATCAATTTAACTCTATAAATTTATGAAACGGTTATTAAGCACTTCATTTTTGATTCTTTTCGCAACGAGCTTCATTTTTCTTCATGACAGTTGCGCCCATTCACAAGACAAAGTAATTAAAAACGTTATTTTGTTAATTCCCGACGGAACATCTCTGGCTTCCGTATCAACTGCCCGCTGGTTTCAACGATACCGGAATCCCGATGCGACCCGATTAAATATCGACCCATATCTTTGCGGTACGATTTTGACTTATTGTTCCAATGCGCCGATAGGGGATTCCGCTCCCACAACGTCTTGCTATATGACTGGTTACCCAAGCCGCGCAGGTTATGTATCCACTTATCCCGTCGCCGATCCGCTCAACGATATTATCCCGATGGATTCCCTGAGAGCCTATCAACCGTTAATGACTTTACTGGAAGCGGCGCGTATCGCTCTACACAAATCAACAGGTTTGGTTTTTACCTGCGAATTTCCACACGCAACTCCCGCCGATTGTTCGGCTCACAGCTACCAAAGAGATAATTACGGATGGATTGCTCCTCAAATCGTCCATAATCAAATAGATGTAGTTATCGGCGGCGGCGTTTCCCTCTTAAATGACGAAAACAGACAGTTTCTCAGAAACGAAGGATATGGTCTTTTCTTAAATGACATAAACGGATTCGGAAATTATCCCGGTGATAAAATGTGGGCTTTGTTCGCAGACAAAGATATGGCTTACGATATTGACCGCAATCCCGAACAGGAACCCTCATTAGCCGAAATGACCAAAATCGCAATTAATAAATTATCACGCAATAAAAACGGTTTTTTCCTGATGGTAGAAGGCAGCAAAATTGACTGGGCGGCTCATGCAAACGATGCAAGGGCTATTATTTCGGATATGCTGGCATTTGACGAAGCCTGCGGCGAAGCCTTCCGGTTTGCCGAAAGCAACGGGGAAACGCTGGTTGTTGTAGTTCCCGATCATGGAAACAGCGGTATCAGCATCGGTTCCAATAAATGCCCCGGATATTCTACCCTGACCAAAGACCAACTGTTTGGCAACGTTGCCAAATTCAAAACCAGCGTGGATGCTTTAATTCAGGTTCTACACAATACAAACCCTGCCGGTTTGCGGCAAACGGTTCTTGACCTGACAGGCATTACCCTGACCGACGAAGAATACCGGCAATTGCTGCAAACTGCGGATTATAATTTGAGTTCCCTTTCAAACGAAGAAAGAATGAAAGGCTCCAAATTGACAAAAGTAGTCGCTAAAATCCTGGATAAGTACACCTGTTTCGGATTTACCACCACAGGCCACACCGGTGAAGAAGTTTTCCTGGCGGTTTATGATCCGAGACCCGGCGAACGTTTGGAAGGTTTTCACACCAACGTCGAACTGAACCATTATATGCGCGATGCGATGGGATTGGAAAAACAGTTCGAATCGTTGACCGGCGAATACTTCGCCAAACATACGGATGTTTTCAAAAATTATGCCTGTACGATTAATACTTTGGGCAATAATCCCGTATTGACGGTAAAAAACAAAAAGACAACTTTAGAGATTCAGCCCAACACCAATATCGTAAAACTTAACGGCAAAGAATTAAAACTGAACAGTGTAGTCATTTATGTCGATAAAAATAATACATTTTACCTGCCTCAATC
>JAITCT010000345.1 GCA_031282925.1 Dysgonamonadaceae bacterium
AAAACTTCATTATCTTTCGGAGTTGGTTTTTCAATCTCTTTCAGTTTAAGAACTTCGGGTGTTCCGTATTTTGTGCAAATAATTGCTTTCATAAAATTATCCGAGCCGGTTTTTCCCGCGTCGCCTGCTTTATTTGATAAATCATTCATCGCAACCCCGGTTTAAAATTTCTCTTATCCTGTTCTTCACATTTTCCATATAATTGTCATGTAATAAATGAGTAACATGGCTTTCAAATTAAAATCCGACAACAAAGGTAAGCGAAAAAAAAGGATTTTCGTCATCCCGTTTCATTTGCAAATCAAGCAAACCCAGATAACAGTTCATCTTTTCCACATATTCGGGCTTAAAAGTGCCTGTTTTCAATTCAAGAGCGACAAGAGAATGAATTTTTAGTAGATTCGACATAATATTCTGCTTCCTCCAATGATTTCACTTTACTCATAAACAAGCAAATTATGCTTCCACGGCAATAAAGTCCCCGCTTTCTTAAGCGGGGGCTTTTCTTTAAGAACGGACGCTGGGAGAAACAGCGTCAGATGATCTCGCTTACATAAATTTGAGTTATATTCTTTCCCGTTTCGAACTTTATACTTGCCTTTGGCCGGGTTTATTAATCGGGTACTCATGTATCTTTCTTTCAGTTCCAAATACAAAGACAGGTCAATAAACCTTTTTCTTAATCTTTTTACGTTGCAACAAAATAATTCGTAATTGATTGTAAAATATTTCCCGTATTTATTTGTCTGCATAAGTAATGAATCATTTATAAAAAGTCAAATGCAATGAATGTAACAGTATGTATCAGTATCGGAATTGTATTCCTGTTGTGGATTTTCGGCAACCTGTACCGCAGGTGGAAAAACAGGAACAAAGTTATTTATGTTATTGAAAGCAAGTGTGCCGGTTGCCGGCGTTGCGTCCAAAGATGCTCCCACCATGTATTGGAAACGGTAGAAGATGAAACCGGAATACATGCCGCGGTGAAATACCCCGGCAAATGTGCCGCTTGCGGCAATTGCCTGGTGAAATGTAAATTCAACGCCTTGAAACTGGTCGAACGGTCATGACGGGGAATTGCACAGAACGGTTTCAAACCGGAGGACATTTCCGTTGCGGCATACGCAGGCTGTTTTATCAACTGCATATCCCTCCGCGGGAACAGATTGTATTGATGAGCATGGCAAATAAAAAGCAGATAAATTGCGAAAAATGCAAAAACATTTTGCTATTTTTACTGCAAAGAAAATCAATGTATGGGAATAAATCGAAAACAGTAATATTAAAAATTAGATAGTTATGAAAAGAAGTTTGCACATTATTTGGCATTTTTTGTTGGGATTAGCGGTGATAGCCGGATTTGGCGCCGTTTTCATGTTGTTGTGGAATGCTTTGCTTCCGCAGATTTTCGGAATAGCAGCCATTAACTTCCCGCAGTCGCTGGGTTTGTTGATTCTGCTCGCCGGAGTAAGTAAATTTATGGCTGTATCGGCATTTCTGGGAATGAGAGGCTACAGGCATAATCCCATCCGTGAAAAATGGATGAAAATGACGCCCGAAGAACGCAGGGAATTTATCAAAAGCCGCCACCGTCATTTTCATCAGGGTTTCGGACATGACTGGTTCGGCAGCGAAGAATCCCCAAAGAAAGATTAACGTGGCAGCGGTAAACAGGGACAACCTTGCAAAACTGATTGTAGAATATCAGCCGCAACTCAAATCCTTTATCCGCAAACGGGTGGATAACAGGGAAGATGCGGAAGATATTCTGCAAGACGTTTTTTATCAACTGTCGAAAACGGTCAATGCCGCCATAAGCCCGATTGAGGAGGTTGCGGCATGGCTGTACCGTGTGGCGCGGAACACGATTATCAATCACGGCGTCAAAAAACGGGAAGAAGCAATGCCGGTCCGTCAAAACGGGGAAAATGAAGACGAAATCCGCTTGGATTTTTCGGAAATCCTGTTCGGCGAAGAAAACCCGCCATCTCCCGAAACGGAATACCTGTGTTCGTTAATGTGGGAAGAATTGGAAAGCGCGCTTGCCGAACTTCCCCCCGAACAGCGCGAAATTTTTGAACTGACCGAACTGGGAGACATTCCCGTAAAAGATATTTCCGTAACAACAGGTATTCCCGTAAACACGCTGCTGTCACGAAAACATTATGCCGTGTTACATTTGCGCAAGCGTATGAGGCAGTTGTATGAAGACATTGTTTTTTAAGTGGTGTATTTCAAATTGTCGCGCCCTGTCATTAGCTTCACAACCGCACTGCGACAATTTGAAATGCACCCTTTTTAGGTTAATTCTTCTTTTGAGGCGCTGTTTTTATTGTTGCAGTTAATTCCGTCAGGGATTAAAGCCCGGTAGAAATGATTGATTCCGCGCAGCATCACGCATGACGTCAGTAGAACGGACGGTGGTTATTGGGCTTGCGGAAATAAAGCTGCATCTCGCAGAGATGCAGCTTTCATGTTCATTTACGTACATGCCTGAAAAAAAACAGTACCTCAAAAAGGAATTAACCTCTTTTTGCCCTTTGGAGGGGGGGGGGGGAAGTTAGTGGGTAAAAAGGTTATTAATTTCATCCGACAACATTTGAATGCTTTTATTGCAGGACATTAAAATATTACTTTCCTTGCTGTTGGAAAAAAGGAATTGTTGGGCTACCAGCCGGCTTTTACAGGAAACGGCAATCCAAACCGTCCCAACAGGTTTTTCAACCGTGCCGCCGTCGGGCCCGGCAATGCCGGAAGTTGCTATCGCGCAGTCGGAATTAAATATGCGGCGTGCGCCTGAAGCCATCTGTTCGACAACTGCCCGGCTGAC
>JAITCT010000007.1 GCA_031282925.1 Dysgonamonadaceae bacterium
GGACGACCGGTTGAGCTGATTCCTACCGCCTTGTGGTAGATGCTACTGATTTCGTCCCAGGGTATCAGATGTGCCAACAATACCCAACGGTTACTCTTGTCCAATTCCCGATCAAAAGAATGTTCGAATCCCGAAAGTGTCAACTGATTCGGACTCTCACAGGAGGGGGTAAATGCACGACTTTTGCGACTGTTTCCCTTTTTTCTTTGCACTTTTTTTGCAAAATTAATAATATATCTCAATTTATCAAATAGTTGGGCGTTTTTCAGCAGACCCTAAATAATCAAAAGAAACACGTTATTGCATCAGTGATCGGGATGGTTGCGATGCCCGCTTGTTATAACGCTTTGGTCAGAGGTCACCGGAGTATTGAAAATCATCTCCACTGGCATCCTGATGTTACTTTTGGCGAAGATCAGTCCCGGGCACGGAGAGAGTATGCTTCGGAAAATCTGTCCACGATCAGGAAACCGGCTTTACAGATAATAAAAGAACACAACGATAAATTGAGCCTGAAAAAAGGAGGGTCAGGGTGGCATATGATGAAAAATACCTCAAAGAACTCATAACTTAAATTTCATGCGTTTGCACTGATCATATTTGGGTGTATTAATTGGCGCCCTGTCATTGGCTCCGCCGAACGTTGTTTCCCGCGTAGGCGGCCTGCAACCGGCATCATTGCACCAGCGGGGGAATGTAAAGTTTTACATTTAAACAGTTCAGGTTTACACTGGAAATCTTTACCTGAATATCGGGAATGTAATGCAGAACATTTAAAAAGCAAAGCGTTGCATTTAAATTGATAATTAAGGGGATTATTCGGCGGCCGCACTGCGCATTGCGAAGGTGTTAGCCAGCAATCCGGGAATGTACTGCGATTGTTCTCCTGATTGCTTCGCCGCTTCGCGGATCGCAATGACGGCTGCGGTAATTTCTCAATTCTCCCGTTTACCCATAATTCATAATTCGTAATTTCACCTCGCGCCAACAAGCGGTATTCTAAAAAAATATCCCTTGCATCGCTACCTTCAGGGCCGGATGCAAGGGATATTTATGCTGTTAAAAATAATCAACTACCGGTTTTATTCGGCGTCTTCTTCTTTGAAAGGAAATTTTGTGTTATGAGGAACAATAGTTAATGTTCTTATTTTCTCTCCTTTCACGGTGATTACCTGGCTATTGTTGATTCGTATTAAAGGAAGTTCGCTGGAATATGCGCTGTCAATGGATCTACTGCCATCTTTGAAAGGATAATCTCCGTAGTGAGGAACCGGATAGAAATCTACAACATTCAGTGCGGAATAATCGCCGTTCAACTTGGGTCCAAGGTTCTTATCCAAGTACTGAACGTATTCTATGTCTTTTGAAGCAATGATTGAGCCGGCGGAGCAACCGATATATAACTTGCCTTTGTTGATTTGTTCAATTAACAGTTTATCCGTACCGCTATTTCTGAGTTCTTGCAGCAGGAAGAATGTGTTACCGCCTTCGACATAGATATAATCGGCATCTGCCAATTTTTTTGAGATTTCTGTTTTTTCGGCAGTTTCGACGTCGAGTTCATCAATAATCAATCCTAATTCTTCGAGTGCGTCTTTATCAATATCAATATAGGATCTATCGTCTTCCACATTGCCGGCGGTAGATATAAATACAACTGTCTTTCCGCTTACATCTTCACCGGCAAAATTTGGTAATAAATCCGCAACGTCGGCAAAATAAGCAGCCAAAAACAAGTTTCTCGGATTAGTTTTTTCTGTTTCGTCGCAACAAGCGAATCCTGTGAGCAATGCAATTACTACGATAATAGAAACTGCTGTTTTTTTCAATACTGTCTGTGTCATAATTTGTTTTTTTTTAGATTTTTTCGCAACAAAAGTAGTAAACATTTTTAATTAATATGGCAGGCGCATTAATAATTAACATTTTTTAATTATTAATGACAATCGTTGACGGTTTTATTCAATTTTCCGACAAATTATTTAAACACAAAGAAACTGTTCATACGTGGTTTTCGTATTTTCGCGCCTTTGCGTTTACAAAAAACGGAGTGCATTATGAAGGGATGTAACAAATAAAACCGTAATTTTGCAAAAAATTGAAATGAGCGCCTCAGAGCCGTAAATGATGTTTTCTTACGTAAAAGCACAACTGCGGGATTATTACACGGAATCCGAAATCAAATCGCTTTACTTTTTGATCATGGAATCGGTTTGCCGTTTGGACACACAATCCGTTTTACTCGGCAAAGATGCGCAAATATTTCCGGAGGAAAAACTCATCATTGAGAGGATCATTGAAGATTTGAAAAAATACCGGCCTGTACAGTATATTCTGGGTGAAACGGAGTTTTACGGATTGAAATTCAAAGTCAACGGGCAGGTTTTAATTCCCCGTCCGGAAACAGAGGAATTAGTTGAGCGGATATTGAACGACTTCACCGTTTGCCGTTCGCCGTTCACCGTGCTGGATATTGGAACAGGTTCGGGATGTATTGCGGTGGCTTTGGCTAAGTTTTTACCCGGAGCGGAGGTATATGCTTCGGATATTTCGGAAAAGGCATTGGAAGTTGCACGGGCAAATGCACTGAACAATCAAACGGATGTGCGGTTTGTCAGGCACGATATTTTTGACGGATGGCCGGAAAATTTGCCGGAACAGTTGGATGTGATTGTCAGCAATCCGCCTTATGTAACGCCGGAAGAAAAAAAAGATATGTCGAAAAATGTGCTGGACTGCGAGCCGCATCAGGCACTTTTTGTACCGCAGGAAAAGCCTTTGCTTTTTTATGAGCGGATTGCAGACCTTGCACAGGTGCATTTACGGGCAAACGGGCGGCTTTATTTTGAAACAAGCGCCGTTTACGGGAAAGATACGGCGGAGATGCTGGGAAGCAAAGGATTTGGGGCTGTCCGGCTTTTCCGGGATATTTCGGGGAAAGAGCGGATTTTGGTTGCCGGAATAGAGGAACGGCACGGCGAATTTTTCACTTTTTCAAAACAATAGAAGGATTAATCCGCAAAAACAGTCCGGCGGAAGTTCCGAAATATTTTTCCGTTTTTATCGGATCCTGTTCCTGATACATGGTAAACCCGGGCGCAATAAAACATTCAAAATTAGCGCCCAGATAAAGTCCTGCACCAAATTTCCGTTCATACTGAATGCCAGGATTAAAAACCGTGATTCGGGGAAAATTCCAGTTTTCTTTGGATGTGGATACATTTCCGAAAACCGGACTGCCGAACAGATTGATGAAATTGCCGCTCCGCCAGAAAATCGCTTTCAGGTCGAAATCCCCAAACCGGATATTCAGTTTGGAACAGGCTGCCCATCCCTGCTCAAACAAAAGCGGTTTTTCCGAATGCAGGTTTTTATAGCCGGCTCCCATCAGGCTTAAACCGAGATATTTGAATCCCGATTTATTGAAATTAAAACCGAATTGCAGACCTGTAGCGCCGTTTATCAGGGAAATTACGCCTTTTGTGCTTATATCGATTTCACCTCCGTGATGATTTGCCAGCACCTGAACCGGTATGCCCAAATAAAAAAACGACTGCGGGTTTGTAATGTGCAAACCGGCCGAAACGCCTGTCGTCATCACTTCGCTGTTCATTTCATTCCTGAATATGAAATTTTCCCAGTTTACCCAGGCGTCCAAATGGGCAATTCTCGAATTGTAAATGATTTGAGCGCCCATTTCGGGGTCTGCGGTGAGATTCAGTTCCGGATTATACAAAGGCTCAATCAAACCGTGATTACTTCCCCCGTAGATATGTCCCAAAACAATGTTCAGTTGCGGAACGGGCTGAATTTGCGCCCTGAAAAAAGGCTGAAGATGAAATCCCGCCTGGTAGTCCGGCGCTTTCCATTCGGCAATATCAAGGTAAACGTAATTAGGGTATTTATCGGCGCCCCAATACCTCAACAAAGAAACGCCGGCTTCCAGTTTTATCATGGAAGCCGGATAATATGTCAAACGGGGATAGATACGGAATCCCGGCAGGGTATAGCCTTTTTGAACGTCGCCGCCGGTTTCGAGATTATTAAAAAAACTGATGTTGTCAATGCACAAATTTAATTTTCCGCACTTTCGGGCGTCAATGGTATAAGCGTCGGCGAAAAGGCTTTCACGTGCGGGAGTTTGCGCCGGCAAAGCCTGCGAAAGCAGGCAGCAGGCAAAGAAAAGCATCCGTTTTTTTTTCATGGACTAACCGTTCATCGAGACCAGAAATTCTTCATTGCTGTATGTTTTTTCCAAACGGTCTTTCACAAATTCCATCGCTTCCATACTGTTCATGTCGGACAGATATTTGCGCAATATCCACATGTGATTAATCGTGTCCCTGTCGTGCAACAGATCGTCGCGGCGCGTACTGGAAGATATAATATCCACGGCGGGATAAACCCGTTTGTTGGAAAGTTTGCGGTCTAACTGCAATTCCATGTTTCCTGTTCCCTTAAATTCTTCAAAGATTACGTCGTCCATTTTCGAACCGGTTTCCGTCAGAGCCGTAGCGATAATCGTCAGCGAGCCGCCGTTTTCGATGTTTCGTGCAGCGCCGAAGAAACGTTTGGGTTTTTGCAGCGCATTGGCGTCCACCCCTCCCGACAATACTTTTCCGGAAGCCGGCTGTACGGTATTGTAGGCGCGCGCCAAGCGGGTAATCGAATCCAAAAGAATAACTACGTCATGGCCGCATTCAACCATTCGTTTGGCTTTATTCAGCACAATTTCTGCGATTTTCACATGTCTGTCGGCCGGTTCGTCAAAAGTAGAGGCAATCACTTCGGCGTCCACGCTCCGCTGCATGTCGGTAACTTCTTCGGGGCGTTCGTCAATCAGCAGGACAATCATGTAAACTTCGGGGTGATTCCAGGCAATAGAGTTGGCTATGTCTTTCAACAATATTGTTTTGCCTGTTTTCGGCTGTGCTACTATCAATCCTCTTTGCCCTTTCCCTATTGGAGCAAACAAATCAACGACGCGGGGCGAGATTTTATCGGTTATTTTGGGATTCGTGCCGGCCACGAGCCGGAATTTTTCGTCGGGGAAAAGGGGCGTCAGATGGTCGAAAGGGATGCGGTCGCGCACTTCTTCGGGGCGAAGGCCGTTGATTAAATCCACTTTTACCAGGGGGAAAAATTTTTCGCCTTCTTTCGGCGGACGAATGGGTCCTTCGACAACATCGCCCGTATGCAAGCCAAACAGTTTGATTTGGGATTGCGAAACGTAAATATCGTCGGGGGAAGAGAGGTAATTATAATCCGAAGAGCGTAAAAAGCCATAACCTTCCTGGATGATTTCAAGTACGCCGGAGGCAGTCAGAATACCGTCAAAATCAAATGTTTTGTCTTTTTGATTATTAGGAGTTTTGTTGCCGTTGTTTTCAAAATTGCCGTTCTTGGGCGGGTTTTGACCGGCTTTGGAATTTGGCTGATTGTTTTGTTTCGGCAGAGGCGTTTTGGAGGAAAACAAGGCTTCGTCCATTAACGTTTTTGTTTCGGGATTATGCCTGAATACCAGTTTTCCCGAAGGCGCGGTTTCTTCTTTTTGAAGCGGCGCTTCGACCGGCTCGGCGGCGGGCGCTTCGGCAAGTTCAACCGCCGGCGCTTCGACAGTCCCGGCGACCGGTTCGACTGCCTGTTGCCTGACTTGTTGAAGCATTGGTTGAGGACGCTCAATCCGGGCCCGTTTTTTCCCGCGTTGACGCACTTCTTTTGGCGCTTCCTTTCCGGGCGGGTTTTCTTCTTTTTCCGCAGTCTGAGACGTTTCGTCAGCATCCGTCACGGGTTTTTCCGCCTTTTTCTTTAATCCCGGCCGTTTTTTTTGCTCTTCCTGATTTTTTACCTGCGCCTTGGAACTATCCGTTTCGACGGGCGATTTCGGCTTGCGCCCTCTGCGCTGTTTCGGCCTGTTATCTTCTATTTTACCGGAGGATGCCAGAGAAGCAGCGTTTACAATTGCTTGTTGATCCAAAATCTGATACACCAAAGTATCTTTGTCCGATTTATCTACTTTTTTCAGGCCTAATTCTTTCGCCAAAGCAACCAGGTTGCTTTGTTCCATCTCTTTAAGTTGCAAAATGTTATATTTCTGCATAAAATAAACTATATTTTCCTGTGAATTGAATACATTAACATACTCTATGAAGTCAGCGGCTTATAACGTATGAATGTGAAAATTTATGGAGTTATGTATTGCTTTGTAGCAAACAAGGTTATCAGGCGGCAAAGGTACATGTTTTTTTTATTAAAACAAGCAATTGATATAAAATTCTCAGGGATTATATACCCTAACCTCCCGAATTGGGAATGGAGAGTGGAGAATTACCGCACCGCCGGCGCAGGGAACAGCCTCGCGCCGGCCGGAATTAAAAAACGGCAAAAATCGCAGCATTGCATTTTTGCCGCCTTTCATTTTAACCGGAAAAGAAAGCAATTAGCTGCGCTTCATATCCTGTATTTTGTGAAATCCATAAAAACCAAACCGGATGTTACCGGTTATTACCGGTAAATTAAGAAGAACAATCCAACCGACCTGCTTGAAAAACTCCATGTTTTTGTTCTCCGACAAATTGTGAAGTCCCCAAATCGAATTTGAAACGCCTCAAAACAAATTCACTGTATTGCTTCAGGCTACGCCTTCACAATTGTAAAAGTCAACTAATTCATTACATGTTGCTGTCTTTATAACGAACATGTAACGAATTAGTTGACTTTTACAATTGCGAGCCGTAAGGCGAAGCAATCCGGAAAATGTACTGCGGCTGTTCTCTGGATTGCTTCGCCGCTTCGCGGCTCGCAATGACGAGTGCGGTAATTATCAATTCCCCCGTAACTCGTAATTTCATCCGCTGCTTTGCAGCTAGCACTGACGCGGAGCGACAAATTCTCCCTTCTCAATTTCTACCGGTGGAATATTATTGAAACACGAAAGCACAAAGACACAAAGAAACTGTTCATACACGGTTTTCGTATCTTTGTGCTTTCGTGCCTTTGTGTTTACAAAAAAAAGCCGTTTGCCGTAGCCCGTAACTAATTTAAATAATTCGCTATGGCTTCCGCCGCCTTCCGTCCCGAATACAGCGCACGAACGACCAAACTCGCTCCGGCAGTAACGTCCCCGGCTACAAAAACTTTCGCCGTCGACGATTCGTTAGGCTTCACAGCGTCTACGTTTCCGCGGGAATCGTATTTTACGCCCAGGTCGTCCAGCAAACCTTCATGCACCGGTTGCGTAAATCCCATGGAAAGCAAAACCAAATCGGCCGGAATAATTTCGGGCGCGCCGGTTTCTTTCATCGCGAAACGGCCGGATTCGTCTTTCGTCCATTCCACTTCAACAACTTCCACGCCGGCCAATTTTCCTTTCTGCCCGATAAAACGCTTGGACGCCAGCGACCAGCGGCGCGTAACCCCTTCTTCGTGAGAACTGGATATTTTCAATATATTCGGATAGTAAGGCCAGGGCGTATCGGGATTTTCACCCACAGGCGGCTGGGGCAGGATTTCTATCTGCGTTACGCCCGCCGCTTTCCGGCGAATAGACGTTCCTACGCAATCCGAACCGGTATCTCCGCCGCCGATTACCAGGACTTTTTTGCCTTTGGCCGATATTTGTTCGGCAGCAGGTATGACTTGTCCGGCCACGATGCGGTTTTGCTGTTTCAGGAAATCCAGGGCAAAATGAACCCCTTTCAGGTCTCGTCCTTCGATGGGTAAATCCCGCGGAACGCCTGCGCCTGTTGCCAGGCAAACCGCATCAAACGAGGAGAGCAGTTTTTCGGCCGACAGGTCTTTTCCGACTTCCGTACCGATTGTAAAAATAATTCCTTCCGCTTCCAGGAATTTCAACCGCCGGTCAATAACGCCTTTGTTCAGCTTGAAATCGGGGATGCCCAAACGAAGCAGTCCGCCGATGGATTCGTCTTTTTCAAAAACCGTTACCAAATGTCCTTTCCGGTTCAACATATCGGCAACGGCCAGTCCGGCCGGACCCGAACCTACGACGGCTACTTTCTTCCCCGTGCGCGTTTTAGGCGGATACGCTTTCACAAATCCTTCCAGAAAGGCATGTTCGGCTACAGCCGCTTCGTTTTCGCGAATGGTCAACGGCTGATGCTGCATGTTCAACACGCAACTTTTTTCGCACAAAGCCGGACATACCCGGCCTGTAAATTCCGGAAAATTATTTGTGGCGTTTAATACCCGGTAGGCTTCAAACCATTTCCCTTTGTACAGCAAATCCTGCCATTCGGGAATCAGATTGCCCAAGGGACAGGACCAGTGGCAAAAAGCGACTCCGCACTCCATACAGCGGGAGGCTTGCAGCATCCGGTCTTCCATGTTCAGCGTTTGCTCCACTTCGCTGAAATCAGCGATTCTTTCAAGTACAGGACGATAACCTGCTTCTTTCCTGTTTATTGTTAAAAATGCTTTTGCGTTTCCCATAACTTTAGTAAACGAGTTGACAAGTTAACGAGTAAACGAGTTGATGAGTTGGCAAGTTAACGAGTTGACAAATTAACGAGTTGACAAGATATTTCCTGTTTTCCCGTTTACTTGTTAACTCGTCAACTTGTTTACTTGTCAACTCGTTTACTCGTCAACTAAATTAATAATCCGATTCAACCATCTCAATTTTCTTTTTTATCGCTTCCATTTTCTCTTCCTGCAACACCTTTTTATATTCAATCGGCGTGATTTTAATAAAATGCTTGAGGTATTCTTCCCAGTCATCCAAAATCCTTTTCGCCAAAGCGCTTTGCGTATAATAACAGTGTTGCGAAATCAAACGGTTCAGTTCCAAACTGTCCGATTTATCTTCAATCAGCGTCAGTTCGACCATTTCCATATTACAGAAATAATCGAAATCGCCTTTCATATCCAAAACGTAGGCCAGCCCGCCGCTCATACCCGCAGCGAAATTCTTCCCGGTTGATCCTAAAACCACCGTCCGCCCGCCGGTCATGTATTCACAGCAGTGGTCGCCGGCGCCTTCCACGACAGCAATTGCCCCCGAATTTCTCACGCAGAAGCGCTCCCCTACCCTGCCGTTGATATATACTTCGCCGGAAGTCGCACCATATAATAATGTATTACCGGCTATGATATTGTCTTCCGGAACGAACACGCTGAGTTTGGGCGGAACCAGCGCGATACGTCCTCCCGAAAGCCCTTTGCCGAGATAATCGTTGGCTTCGCCTTCCAGATAAAAGGTAACGCCCGCGGCAAGGAAAGCGCCGAAACTCTGCCCGGCGGAACCTTTGAAACTAACCGTAATCGTCCCGTCCTGCAACCCCCTGTTCCCGTGCCGTTTGGCTATTTCGCCCGACAACATGGCGCCTACCGTTCTGTCGGTATTGGCAATGCCGACATTCATCTCAACGGGAAGCGATTTTTCTATGGCCTGTTTGTTCCTGCGAATCAATTCACGGTCTAAAACATGCTCGATTTTATGATCCTGTTTTTTCGTGCAACGGATATCATTCCCGTTATTCACAAAATGGATTAATTTCGAGAAATCCAGCTTTGCCGCTTTATTATTATATTTCAAATCCTTCCGTATTTCAATCAAATCCGAGCGTCCGACAATTTCATCCATAGTCTTGAAGCCCATTTGAGCCAGGTGTTCACGGACTTCCTGCGCAAGGAAAGTGAAAAAATGAAGCAAATACTCATGTTTCCCTTTGAAGCGAGCGCGAAGTCTTTCGTCCTGCGTTGCAATGCCCACCGGACAGGTATTCAGATGGCATTTGCGCATCATCACGCAACCGAGTACAATCAAAGCGCTGGTGGCAAATCCGAATTCTTCAGCGCCCAAAAGCGCTGAAATAATAATGTCCTTGCCCGATTTCAACTGCCCGTCGGTCTGCAAGCGGACAAATCCGCGCAGATTGTTCGTAACCAGCGTTTGCTGCGTTTCCGCCAATCCGAGTTCGCCCGAAATACCGGCATGTTTGATGGAACTCATCGGGCTTGCACCTGTCCCGCCTTCCGCGCCGCTGATTAAAATCATATCCGCTTTGGCTTTAGCCACGCCTGCGGCAATGGTGCCGACACCTGTTTCGGCAACCAGCTTCACGGATATTTGAGCCTGGGGATTCACGTTTTTCAAATCAAAAATCAACTGCGCCAAATCTTCAATCGAATAAATATCATGGTGAGGCGGCGGCGAAATCAAAGTAATTCCGGGAATGGAATGGCGGGTTTTCGCAATGATTTTATCAACTTTGAATCCCGGCAACTGTCCGCCTTCGCCCGGCTTGGCGCCTTGAGCGATTTTGATTTGCAGCTCGTCGGCATTAATCAGGTATTCGGCAGTTACGCCGAAACGTCCCGAAGCAATCTGTTTGATAGCCGAACGGCGATTCAAACCGTCTTCGCCGATTTTGAACCGTGCAGGGTCTTCCCCGCCTTCGCCGGTATTGCTTTTCCCGTGCAGGATATTCAGCGCAACAGCCATCGCTTCATGCGCTTCCCTGCTGATGGAACCGAAGGACATTGCCCCGGTAACAAAACGTTTCGTGATTGCTTCAACCGGTTCTACTTTGGAAATATCAATCGGTTTACGCTTGTAAGTCATAAAATCGCGCAGGAATACCGGTTGCATCTTGTTATCCGTAATATCGGTATATTCCTTAAACTTGCGGTAATCGCCCAAACGTGCGGCTATCTGCAATTTGGAGATAGTTTCGGGATTCCAGGCATGGTATTCGCCTTCTTTGCGGAATGTGTAAATACCCGCATTTTGCACCGTGTATGTGGACTGCAGTTTGAAATCGGGAGCGCCGTGATCGCCGAAAGCCTCATGATGCGAAAGCAAAGCATCGCCGGCAATGTCGGACAGTTCAACGCCGCCGATCCGCGAAGTCATTTCCCGGAAATAAGTATCCAGCACTTTCCTGCTGACGCCGACGGCTTCAAATATCTGGGCGCCGCGGTAACTCCACAAAGTGGAAATGCCCATTTTGGAAAGCACTTTCAACAAGCCTTTGGATACGGCTTTGATGTAATTTTTTTCCGCCGTATGATAATCCAGCTGTATTTCGTGCAATTTCACTTTTTCGTACAAAACGGCAAAAGTCATGTAGGGATTGACGGCCGTCGCGCCGAAGGCAAACAGAAGTGCGAAATGGTTAACTTCGCGGGCTTCGGCTGTTTCGACCACAATCGCAATTTGCATCCTTTTCCGTTTTTCAATCAAGTGGTGGTGAACGGCCGAAACGGCCAGTAACGAAGGAATCGCCGCATGTTTGGCGTCCACGCCTCTGTCGCTTAGAATAATATAATGATAACCTTCATCCACCGCTTTTTCAGCCTGCCGGCAAAGATTGCCCAATGCGTCCGACAAAGATTTTTCGCCTTTGGCCGGCGAAGTTACGCCGAACAGCATCGGAACGGTCAGCGATTTAAAGCCCTTGTAACCCAAATGCGTTAAAATATCCAAATCAATATTGTTGAGAATCGGCACCGGCAATTTTACCATTTTGCACAAATCCGGCGAAGGTTCAAGCACATTTCCGTCCTGGCAGCCGATATACAGCGCCAAAGACATTACCAGCTCTTCACGGATCGGGTCAATCGGCGGATTGGTTACCTGGGCAAATAACTGCCTGAAATAATTGAACATCCGCTGCGGTTTATCCGACAAAACAGCCAAAGGCGTATCGTTGCCCATTGAACCGACAGGCTCTTTTCCTTCAACGGCCATCGGGATAATCAGTTTTTCGATATCTTCCTGCGTATAACCGAAAGCCTTGAGGTATGCCGACTGGTTATCAACGTCGTACCTGACTGTTCTTCCCGAAGAAATATTGCCCAGCGAAATCCGGTTTTTCGACAGCCATTCCCCGTAAGGGTAGGCGGCGGCCAATTCCGCTTTCAATTCGGCGTCGTGATACACTTTTCCTTCCTGCGTGTCTATCATCAGCATTTTACCGGGTTGCAAACGCCCTTTTTCCTTTATTTCGGCGGCTTCAAACGGCAATACGCCCACTTCCGATGCGATAACCATAATGTCGCCGTGCGTAATCAGGTAACGTGCGGGACGAAGCCCGTTCCTGTCGAGCATCCCGCCGGCATAACGCCCGTCGGTAAACAGCAAAGTCGCAGGGCCGTCCCAAGGCTCCATAATAATACTGTTGTATTCGTAAAACGCTTTCAACTCTTCGGAAATCGGATTTTTTTCATTCCAGCTTTCGGGAACAAGCATCGACATGGCGTGGGGAAACGAAATTCCCGCCATAACCAAAAATTCCAGAACATTATCCAGGGATGCGCTGTCGGACATTCCGGGCTGGATAATCGGGAACAATTCGTCTAATTTGCCTAATTCCGGCACTTTCAGCACACTTTCGCGGGCTTGCATCCAATAGCGGTTTCCGCGTATGGTATTGATTTCGCCGTTGTGTCCGAGCAAACGGAAAGGCTGCGCCAAATCCCAGCTGGGAAAAGTATTTGTGCTGAAACGCGAGTGAACCAAAGCCAACCCGCTCGTAAAATAAGGGTTGGTCAAGTCGGTAAAATAATCGCGCAACTGCACGGAAGTAAGCATTCCCTTATACACAATGCGTTGTGTGGAAAGGCTTACGATATAAAAACTTTTCTTATCGGCCAGGGAAGATTTCAGGATTTTGTTTTCCATTTTCTTCCGGACGATATACAACCTCCGTTCCAGAATGTCGGGACGGTCTTCTCCTACTATAAATATCTGCTTGATAGCCGGTTCGTTCTCTCTTGATATTTCGCCCAGAATATTGCTGTTGACCGGGACGTCGCGAACGGCAAGCATTTTCAGTCCTTCCTGTTCGACAATATTTTGCAGGACTTCCATATACACGGAAGCCTGCTCCCCCTCTTTCGGAAGGAAAAGCAGGCCTGTTCCGTATTTCCCCCGTTCGGGAACGGGGACGCCCTGTAAAAGGATAAACTCATGGGGGATTTGCAGGGTAATTCCCGCGCCGTCCCCGGTCTTATTATCGGCGCTTTCCGCTCCCCGGTGCAGCATGTGTTCAAGCACCTGTAAACCCTTCACGACAATGTCGTGCGATCTGTTTCCATGTATATCGACCAACAGGCCGACGCCGCAAGCATCGTGTTCATATTCGCGCCGGTATAAACTTACTTCATTAATCATTTTTTCAACTGTTTTTCTTTTCAGGTTGCAAAGTTACAATTTTTCGCTTAATAATAGAGCAATAAGTATAAATAAAAAATGTTTTTCTTAAAAATCCTGCATTTTTTAAGCAATAAAAGGAGAAAACCGGAAAATTGAGAATGGAGCATTTGCCGCAGCCGTCATTCCCGCAAAAGCGGGAATCCCCCCAAAAACAGGCAGTGGCTTTCGGGAGATTGCGGGTCTTCGCTGCGCCCGCAATTGTAAAAGTCAACTAATTCGTTACATGTTTGTTATCTTTATAACGAACATGTAAAAAACGAAAAAAATGACAAATTCAACATTACTCTCGCAAACCCCAGCCCGCCGGATGCAGGGTTGCATCAAGGAGTTCGGCTG
>JAITCT010000049.1 GCA_031282925.1 Dysgonamonadaceae bacterium
CCCGGCCGGCGGACATCGGTGCAAGAAATGAAAACGCTGTTTTTTAACGTTGCTGTAACATCAATGTAAAAACATTTCCGGCGAACAGGTAAAAAAAGTGCATTTCAAATTGTCGCAGCCGTCATTGCGAACCGCGAAGCGGTGAAGCAATCCAGAGAACAATCGTAGCGTATATCCTTGATTGCTTCATCGCTTCGCGGTTCGCAATGACGCAGTAAGGCTGAATTGAAAATTGACGCAGTCAAACGTGACACTGTTTGGCGCAGTCTATCGTTAATCTTTGCATCGAAATAAACATTGCGTTATTTTAATATATGGAGAAAAAAATTGAACCTGCGCTTGACAGTATCTTTTTTGATTACCTTTGCACTTTATAAAAATAAAAACAATGGATAAATTAATCGAAAAATTGAAAACAATTGAAACGGCAGATTTGAAAAAGCCGTTTTTGTTACTCGAAATGCTTTACCAAAAAGTAAAGGCTAAAGAACTATCCCAAAGCAAAATGCTTGCAGGTTTGTTAAGTCCGGATGAAAACCACGGACACGGGATAAATTTCGCAGAATCGTTCCTGAAAGAAATCGGGGTTGACGCCAAATTGAACAAAGACGGCAACCTGAAAGTAGGAACAGAACGAAAGGTAGTCGACGGACGTATTGATATTCTGATTTCATGGTTTGATGGCAACAAAAACCATGCTGTAATTATTGAAAACAAGTTGAATAATGCTGCAAATCAACCAAATCAACCTAATAAGTATTACAAGTCGCTTTGCAACGAAGATAAAAAATATGAAGTGGATAAAATCGTTTATATGCCTGTATCGAAGGAATATCAAAGATTTGAAGATACGGAGGATGCAAACGACGAAGTGCGTAAAATTGTAATTAATTTTGACGCAAAGGACATTGTCGAATGGATAGAAAAAAAGGTTAAGCCCGAAAAAGGCGGTGCGATTGACCAGTACAAAGAATTTTTAAAGTGTTTAATTTTAAATAAATATGTTATGCAAAAGTCATTAGAGATACAACAAAAGCTCTCTTCTCTCGAAGAGATTAACAAGTTCGAAGAACTCGCAAAAATAGTTGCTACACCTGAATGGGGTGAAGCTCGTGTAAAATCAATTACTGATAAATTGAAGCAACTCCCAATTGAGGTGAGGGGGAAATCAAAACTTACGGACGAGTGCGAGTGTAATAATTACGTTCAGTTGTTTTTTAGAGAAGATGATAGAATTTGGATAGAATTGTGGCTTTATAAAACGCACATACGTATGTATTTAGTATCTTATGATGAAAAACAGCCTGAACCTGAAATCGCTGGTATTAAGTTTGTACAAGCCAATGGATATATCGGGCGTTATTATTATCACTCCGATAATCTTAAATTCGATTATTCAAACGAAAGCAGTTTAATTGAAACATTAAAACTAATTTTACAGGAGCTTAAAATATAGTGGGGACAGAAGACATTTGGAGGGATGAAGGATCCCTCTATTGGTGCGAGGTTTCACCTCGCACCTTTTATCCTGACAGGTTCAACCTGTCGAAATAGACGGCGGAAGCGGTGAAGCAATCCGGAAATAACCATAGCCGTACACATGGATTGCTTCACTGCTTCGCAGTTCGCAATGACGTAATGCGGTTGAAATATCGTACCGCCATTGTAAGGCGATGCGCCAATTTGAATTCACCCCTGCTAAAAAATCCATTTTGTTTTTCCGTAAAAACACCGTACCTTCGCCATACTTTAATTAAATGCTAATTGATATGAAAACAAACATTGTTTTATTACTCCTCTTCGTCTTCGGTTTTCATCCGGCCGAAAGTCAAACAGCCACCTATCCGTTTCGGAATCCTTCCTTATCCTGTGAGGCGCGTGCGGCCGATTTGGTTTCCCGCCTGACATTGGAAGAAAAAATTGCCCAGATGTTGAATAAAACCCCGGCCATCAACCGTTTGGGTATTCCGCCCTACGACTGGTGGAACGAATGTCTGCATGGCGTTGGGCGTACGGAATATAAAGTTACCGTATATCCGCAGGCGATTGGAATGGCTGCCGGTTGGGACGTTGACGCTATCCGGCAAATGGGCGATTACACCTCCGAAGAAGGCAGGGCGATTTACAATACCGCCCGGGCAAAGAAAGATTACCGGATTTATCACGGATTGACTTATTGGACACCGAATATCAATATTTTCCGTGATCCGCGCTGGGGACGCGGACAGGAAACGTACGGCGAAGATCCTTACCTGACCGCCGCTTTAGGCAAAAATTTCGTACAGGGATTGCAAGGCGACGACAAAAATTACCTGAAAGCGGCTGCCTGCGCCAAACATTATGCGGTTCACAGCGGCCCGGAATCCAACCGCCACACTTTCAACGTGTCGGTAAGCAGTTACGACCTTTGGGATACTTATTTGCCGGCATTCAAAGAACTGGTCGACGCCAAAGTAGCCGGAGTGATGTGCGCTTACAATGCTTTTGAAGGACAACCCTGTTGCGGCAGCGACAAGCTGATGCTTGACATTCTTCGCGAAGACTGGGGATTCGCCGGTTATGTTACTTCCGATTGCGGCGCTATCGACAATTTTTACAAAACGCATAAAACGCATCCCAATTCGGCATCTGCGGCAGCCGACGCCGTCTATCACGGCACGGACGTCGATTGCGGAAACCAAGCCTACTACGGGCTCAAACAGGCTGTTGCGGACGGCATTATCACCGAAGCGCAAATCGACGTTTCCCTGCGGAGACTGTTTCTGATTCGTTTCCGTTTGGGCATGTTCGACCCGGACGGAATCATGCCGTATTCCAAAATTGACTCCACAGTTCTCGAAGCGAAGCCTCATAAAGACCTGGCATTGAAAATGTCGCGCCAATCCCTCGTATTGCTCAAAAACAACGGTATTTTGCCTTTGCGCGGGGAAACATTGAAAAAAGTTGCGGTGCTCGGCCCCAATATCAACCGTCCGGACGTACAGTTGGGTAATTACAACGGTTTTCCGAGCCGGATTATCACGCCGTTAGACGGAATCAAAGAAGAATTGGGTAAAAATGTCCGGATTGTCTCCGACACGGTCATTGGCTACTACGGTAAAACACCCAAGTCCTTTGCTTCCACCATCAAAAAAGTCAAGGACGCAGACCTTATTATTTATGTCGGAGGAATTTCGCCCCGCATTGAAGGCGAAGAAATGGACGTCAATGTAGACGGTTTTTACAAAGGCGACCGTACATCTATCCTCTTGCCCCAAGTGCAGACCGATTTAATGAAGGCTTTGAAAGCAACCGGGAAACCGGTCGTTTTTGTCATGATGACGGGCAGCGCTATCGCCATTCCCTGGGAAGCGGAAAATGTCGACGCCATTCTCAATGCGTGGTACGGAGGCGAATTTGCCTGGAAAGCCATTGCCGACGTCCTTTTCGGGAACTATAATCCTTCGGGGCATTTACCGGTTACTTTTTATGCCGGTGATTCCGATTTGCCCGATTTTGAGGATTATAATATGTCGAACCGGACTTATAAATATTTCAAGGGAAAAACTTTATATCCTTTCGGTTTCGGGTTGAGTTACACAAACTTCAATTACCAATGGGTGCAGGAACCGCAGAAAAATTATTGCGCCGGCGAAACCGTCAATGCCGTATTGAAAGTTAAAAACACCGGTGAAAAAGACGGGGACGAGGTCGCTCAAGTGTATATCAAATATCCGAAGGACGGCCGTCTTCCGGTCAAAGAATTACGTTATTTCGAACGGAAATCCCTTCAAAAAGGAGAAACGGCCGAAATAAAAGTTTCGATTCCGGTCGAAGACTTAGCCAAATGGAGTGACGAAAACGGAAGAACAATTGTTTATCCGGGAACTTATTCGATTTTTGCGGGAACTCATTCGGAAAACGGGGAAATCATAGCGTCGTTTGAAATACAATGATAAGTCAACACGCCCGATGCAACACAAAACGCGAGGCATTGTCCTGCATAGTTCGGCATACAGCGATACTTATTCCATCACACTGATTTATACGGAAGAGTTCGGAAGGGTATCTTACCTGACGGCAAAGTCGAAAAGCCGGAGAACAAAGACGCCTAAATCGCTTTTTCATGCTTTGGCTGTTTTGGATTTGGAGGTCGACCACCGGAATCTGAGGGATATTCAGCGAATCAAAGAAGCAAAAGCGCATATTCCTTTGGTTTCGTTATTGAATAATCCGGTAAAAAACGCCATCGCCATTTTCTTAGCCGAATTAATCGGCAAAGTCGTGAAGGAAGTGCAGACCAACAAAATACTGTTCGATTTTTTCCTGCAATCCGTCCGGATATTGGAATTGACCGACAAATCCTGCGCTAATTTCCATTTGGTATTTATGATTACTCTGAGTCGCTTCCTGGGTTTCTATCCCGATGATTCCGGTTATGCGGAAGGGATGTTTTTCGATATGCAAAACGGTATTTTTGTCGGGAACAAGCCTTTACACCCTCATTTTCTCAATTCCGGAGAAAGTTGGTTTTTTTACAATCTTCTACGGATAAAGTATGAAAACATGACTGCTTTCAAACTGACCGGTTCGGAACGCAAAACCATCATTACCGCCATTTTGGAATACTACCGGTTGCATTTGACCCATTTCCCGGAAATAAAATCTTTGGACGTTTTGCATGAGGTTTTTTATGATGAAAGGTGAACGGGGGCGCACCCAAACGTCATCAAGTTAAAATAGATAAGGAATTACAGCCCGGCGGAAGCGTTTATCCGGTCTTTCCGTTTACCGGAAAACAAGACATATTGCCGGTATTCGCAATTCAGGGCGCCATTGATTAACTTCATTCTGGAAGTGGGTTTCAATCCGATTTTGTCGAATCCCTCCGGACAGGCTGAAATAATCCACGCTTCATAACCGGAAAAAACATGCTTCAAGCGTTCGCCGATCATGGCATAAAGATTCATTAAATCGTTCGGGCGAAGTCGTTCTCCGTAAGGGGGGTTGGTAATCAGAATCCCTTTGCCGGGGTTTTCCTCCATTTCCTGAAACGGTAAAACCTTGAGTTCAACGTATCCGGAAAGGCCTGCATTTTTCACGTTTTTTGTTGCGGCGACTATCGCTTTCCGTGAAATATCCGAACCAAAGCATTTGCAGTTAAATTCTTTTTCACGGCTGTCGTCGGTACTGATTTTTTCAAATAATTCGGCGTCAAAATCATCCCATTTTTCAAAAGCGTACCTGTTCCGGAAGATGCCCGGCGCGATGTTCATCGCAATTAAAGCGGCTTCAATCAGCAATGTACCGGAACCGCACATCGGATCAACAAAATGACTTTCGCCCCGCCATCCGCTCTTCAATATCATTCCTGCCGCAAGCACTTCATTCAAAGGCGCTTCAACATCTTCTATGCGATAACCCCTTTTGTGCAGGGATTCGCCCGAACTGTCGAGAGAAAGCGTACATTCGTTGTGCGAGATATGCAAATGCAACTGTATATCGGGATTATTTACCCGTATTGACGGGCGTTGAAGGCCTTTTTCCGTAAAATAATCAACAATGGCGTCTTTAACACGGTAAGACACAAACTTGGAATGAGTAAAGGTTTCGGAATAAACGACAGCGTCAACGGCAAAAGTTTTATTCCCTGATAAACAGGCCTGCCAATCCGTTTTTTTGATCTGTTCGTAAACTTCATCGGGATTATTCGCCCTGAACCCGACAATGGGTTTCAATATTTTGAGTGCAGTGCGGCAGCAAAAATTTGCTTTGTACATCAACTCTTTATCCCCTTCAAAAGTTACAACCCGACGGCTGATTTGTATGCCGTCGGCGCCCAAACCGGTTAACTCCTCCGCCAGGATTTCTTCAAGACCGTATAAGGTCTTTGCCGCCATTTCAAACGTTTGTTTCATTGGATATAAGTTCCGCCGCCTGCATTCAATCCGGAAACAGACGTGATAACGACTTCCCGTACTCCGGATGCATGAGCGTGGAAAGCGCTCTCCAATTTCGGAATCATTCCGTCTTTGATCATTCCTTCATTCTTATATTGCCGGTAAAGTTCGCGGTCAAGAACCTGGATAACGCTTTTTTCGTCGTTTTCATTCATCAAAACGCCGTTTTTTTCGAAACAATAAATCAAGCGGACATTGAAATCGTATGCGAGCGCTGCGGCAGTTTCGGCAGCAATAGAATCGGCATTGGTATTCAGTAAATTGCCATCGCCGTCGTGCGTCAAAGGAGCCAGGACAGGTACGAACCCCTGGGAAAGAAGATTGGACAATACCCTGGAATTGACGGATTTAATATCTCCGACAAAACCATAATCAATATCCTTTACAGGCCTTTTCAGGGACGTGATAAGATTCATGTCCGCACCGGTTAAACCAACGGCGTCCACGCCTGAGGCTTGCAGCCGGGCAACAATTCTTTTATTCACCAAACCGGCGTAAACCATTGTTACGATTTTCAGCGTTTCTTCATCGGTAATACGGCGTCCTTCCGCCATTTTGCTTTCCACGCCTAATTTTTCAGCCAATTCGGTAGCCATACGTCCACCGCCATGTATCAGCATTTTATAGCCTGCTATCTTGGAAAAATCCTGCAACAAGGCATTCAGCGAAGCCGGGTCTTCGATAATTTTTCCACCTGTTTTTACTACTGTTAATTGAAAACTCATTGTTAATATGTTTTTTTCGGTGCAAAAATACTGTTTTAATTCCATATACTCAATAATAATTTTCGAATAGTTAAAAAATATTTTGCGCAAACGCGAATAATACAAATTTTCATAAATAATATAATGATGTAATTTGGTTATATGGATAATTATCAACGATATGTATTTTGCATAAATTTGCGTTCCAAAATACTTTTGAGACCGCCTTCATTTTATGTTTTGCGGCGTAAAAACCGGGACAATTCTATTTTTATGAACCTTTTACTCTTTGCACGGCATGATTTTGTGCATTGGCAAACGGCCTTTTTGTAAATATAAAGGCACGAAGATACGAAAACCGTGCATGAACAGGTGTATTTTAAATGGTCGCCGTGCGGTCTGTCATTCCCGCGCAGGCGGGAATCCCAATATAAAATGTGCGAATCTTCACGGGATTCCCGCCTGCGCGGGAATGACGGGGCACAACAAAAAGAACAGCAGCCGACATGGCAAACGGTGATTGAGTTTGTCGGAATCATCGTTTACCCTGTCGGCTTTTTATGAATAATTACAGTTTTTTTTTAATGATACACTTTTTTTGCTCGTTTATTTGCATTTCTTAACTGTTATATGTACTTTTGCTATCAAATTTATAATAATATAATACGTATTGATATAATTAAAAAGTAATTAGAGTATGACAACACGAAAAAGAAAGAAGTTTTTGAGCATGTTTGCGGCCGGATTCCTGCTATGTTATCCGGGCTGTTATGTATCAGCCGTAGGGGATTCCCCAGGCAAAACGGACGTTGTACGGCAAACGGAAAAAACGGTAACAGGAACTGTAGTAGACGTTCGGGGTGAACCGTTAATCGGGGTAAGCGTAAGTATACAAAGTACGTCAAGAGGAGTTGTAACCGACGTAAACGGGCAATATTCAATCCGTGTGCAAGACGATAATCAAATGTTGCGGTTTTCGTACATCGGTTATAAAACGGTTACGTTAAGGGCAGGTAAAACTCCGCTTAACGTAACCATGGAAACAAGCGACAGTGCATTGGACGAAGTGGTGGTAACGGCTTTGGGTATCAAAAAAGAGAAAAAAGCGTTGGGGTATTCGGTGCAGGACATGGGCGCTTCCGAAATTGCGAAAAATAAGACTGCCAATATCCTCAACTCATTGAGCGGAAAAATTGCCGGTGTGAATATCACGCAAACCAGCGGGGGCGCCGGAGCCGGAGCCAATATCATTT
>JAITCT010000125.1 GCA_031282925.1 Dysgonamonadaceae bacterium
CCTTTGAAAACCTGACGGTTATTGACCGTATCCGCCGCCGTGTTTCGTTCGTATAAAACCACAGCGTCGCCGGTGCGGAAATTCGGTAGAAATAAGTCTTTATAGACAGGTATTTCCAAACGAATGGTGTGATCTTCTTCTGCGGCGCGGTTGCCGGTTATTTTCAAGTCGTATAATAGTTCGCCGGCGATTAGTTTGTCGTCGAAGGACGCATTCCACAAGACCGACGCTTTTTTTACGCCTTCGTATTCGCGTTCACCGGTTTTGGAAAGCCATAATTCTTTCAGTACAAAAGTATAAACGCGCAGGAAATATAGTTTTTCTATTTCGTTCAGGCAGGAAAAAGCCACTGTAAAGCGGTCGATGGAGGGCGCCAGGTAATTATCGAAGAATTTTCCCGAAAGGTTTTCCGTATTCAGGTTTTTGGAATGAATTTGGCCGAGCAGTTCGCCGGTAACGGAAGAATCGTTTGCCGTGTGCAAAGCATATTCCCAAGCCGCAATCCGGTTTCTGAGGCGCAAGGCTTCCTGCAATTGTTTCCGGGAATGGCTTTCCTTGCTCAAAACAGGATATTTGGAATATAGCAAATAGGAACGGACGTCGTCGGCTTTCAAATCCAGATTGAATTCAAGTACGGCAAGGTACAAAATCATTTGCGTGTAATGGTTTTCCGCAGAATGAACAAATTGCCCGCCGGTGCGGAAATCTTCGACGGCTTTCCCGGATTTTAATTCGATAAAAGTGGAATAGTCGCTTAACATCAAGTCCAAACGTCCCTGTAAACCCAAGGCATTGCAAACAAACGAGGGTTCTAAAACCGCTTTCCCCTTGTCTATGCCAGCTTTCGGGAAGAATTGCCGCACAGCGTAACGGATGTTTTCAAAATGTTTTCGGCTTGCGGCGAAAAATTCCGTTTCCACTTTCCTGTCTTTCAGTGCTTCGCAAGCTGTAAACTCAAAAGCTGATGTTTTGAACATTTTTTTGATTGACGACTGATATTGCGCAGGGCTTTTTGTGTCTTCATTGACTAATTCGTCGATGAAAAAATTAGCCGTATTCCCGAGTAAAATAGCCGGCGTGGTTTCTTTTTCCTGTAAGCGCGACAAAGTATAATTCAGGAAATGATTTCCGTATGGGCGGAAACATTCGGCTAAAGCGCTGATGTCTAACAAATAATCCGGTTCGAATATTAAAAACTCTGCGCTTACCGTTTCCGGCTCGGATGTTTCGTCGACGTTCAGCAAATTCAATACATTTCCCGGTCGGAGGATAGGCGATAATTCGGATAGTTCCTGTAATTGGGATTGGTTGCAGGTCAGAATAAGCGGTTGCCTGTCGGAGGTTTCGGCTAAAAGATTTTTTCCGCTTAATTCTTTGAAGATAATCCTGCTTGTCTTTTCCATGCACAGAGGAATGATAGATTCTTTATCTAATTATTTTATATTCCGTAATCTGTCTTGCGCTATCATCAATGGCCAAGCCTACACATATTGCGCCGGAGTATGGTTTGTTATAATTCTTTTCAAAAATCTGCCGACAGGCTTCTTCGGCTTTAACGGCGGAGCTTTCACCTTCATAGGCAACTTTGAGTTCAATAATCCAAATCTGTCCTTTATAGTTCAATACCAAATCGGCGCGGCCTTTATTGGTGTGCATTTCGGCGATGGCGGTAATGCCGCAGCCCCGGAAAAAAGTCAGGATTGTTGCCCTGTAAAACCATTCTTTCGGGGAAAAAGTATAAGCATTATAAATGATATTTTTTTCGGCCTCCTGCTTGTAGTCGTCGTAAGGAATACTCGCCAGAAGCCGGTTCAATACCGCAATTAACTTATCGCAGTTCAATGTATATAAGGCAATTATGACGTCTGTATAACACCTCGAATAATCATCATTATTTCGTAATAAAAGATTTCCGGAAACCAGCCGTGACATTGCGTTCAACACTTCTCTATTAGGATAATCCAGCGCGAAATCATTCATCATTCCTTCGCGCAAGGTTAGAAATCCACCCTGATACAGAAATCCTTCGGGCGGCGTAGAATCCATTTCTCCCGGATTGCGGGCAAAATCCCGCGAAACGGGATAATTACGGAATTGCTCAACAGTTAAATTTTTCCCCTTCAAATATTTGGAAATCATTGTAGTTGTGCCGCTGTCGAACCAGTAGTTATCAAAACTTTTATCCTCGAAAAACCTCAATGTTGAGTAGGGATTATACAGCCTCACCTTGCCGTTGAACGAAAAACCGTCGTAAATATCTTCCATTTTTTCGACTAATTCATCCTTTGTTATTTGCATTTTTTCGGCAGTCAGTTCAAGATGGCCGGGGAAGTTTTGCAGCAACTCATCGCGCGTAATACCGCACAAGGCTGCATATTCGTCGTTCATTGAAATATCGGTCAGGTTGTTGAGTTTCGAAAACACGCCGAGCCTTGCAAATTTTGAAATTCCGGTCAGCAATACAAAACGAAGATATTCGTCGTTGCCTTTTATGCGAACATATAAATTAGCCAGCATATCGCGCACCTTTTCGGCTTCAACAGGATCATCAACGTAGTCAATATACGGCTTATCGTATTCATCAATCAAAACGACCACTTTTTCATCGTGCTTTTTGTAAAGGTTAATAATTAAATCGTCGAACAAATCGCCGGCCGACGAGCTTTCCGATAAGGTGACATCCAACAGCGAAGCCGTGTCCCTGATGTGTTTCGTGAGCGAAACGTTTAACAGGTCAAACCCCTGTTTGGTGGTTACTTTGTTTAAACTTAGCCGGATAACCGGATGTTTCACAAAATCGGGGCGATTCATCCACGCTTCGGCATCCAAGCCTTTGAAAAGTTCTTTTTTACCCCGGAACATAGCTTCAAGCGTTGTAAGCGTCAATGATTTTCCAAACCGGCGTGGACGGGCGAAGAAATATACTTTCCCGCTTTCAATCAGGTTTACCAGCATTCGCGTTTTATCTACATAAAGGTAGTTTTCCGTGATTATCTCTTCAAAAGTTTGAATGCCGGCCGGCAG
>JAITCT010000207.1 GCA_031282925.1 Dysgonamonadaceae bacterium
TTTCCTTCAAGTATGCGTTCATCTTTTGATTGCTCATCACCGGTAACAAAACTCCTTTCCGGACACAATCAGGGTGTTCCTGGTATTTCTCAATCAACCTTTGTGCTACCGATAAAACAGGGATATTACACATATTTCCGGTTTTCTGCCGGTTTTTCCGTATCCACATGGCACCGTTATTGTCTTTTAGCAAATGATTTGGAGTAAGCTGCTGTACATCAACAAATGCAAGCCCAGTAAAAGCACAAAATACGAAAATATCCCGCACCTGTTCCAATCGTTTAATCGGAAAATCTTTGTGTATCAACGTTTCCAATTCTTCCTGTGTCAGAAATTCGATATTTGTTTCCTCATGTTTGAACTGGATTCCATAAAACGGGTCTTTCTTAATCCAGTCGTTCGCCAATGCGATACGGATAATCTTTTTCAAATTTTTGAGATGCTTCAAACTTGAATTTTGCTGACACTTACGAACTGTTTTCAGATAGAAGTCAAAATCATTGATAAACTGAGCATTGACTTCCAACAGTGGAATATCGTCCTTTCCATAACTATGTTTCATATACTCCTGCAAATGAGAAAGCGAAGTATCGAACTTCTCTACCGTTGATTCCGTAAAATCAATTCCGATAAGGGCGCGACACTTTTTGTTATGCTCGCGATAAACCTCGACCAGTGTACGGCTGTTTTCATCCTTGCCATAATAACGGTCCCGAATGGCATTGGCTGTAATCCGCTTTCCGTCAATCTCCAATTCCCTGTGAATCTGATATACCCTTGCTTTTACTGTTTCAAGGTAATGATTCAATTCCCTGTCAATGTGATTTTTTCCATTGCTGCACTCCTTCGCCTGATTCCACAAATGAACGGGAATACTGTGTTTGACCATAACTTCCGCTACCTGCCCCTGCACCGTAATCCGCATACAGACAGGTGCTTCCCCGTTTTTGAGAAGCTTTGATTTCTTGATAATGTACAACACACTGAATATTGATTTTCTTGCTTTATTCATACGTCGAATTTTTAATTTGTTTTTGACTACAAAATTACATCTCAACGCTCAGATAAACTATAAGCAAAATACTGTAAACCAGAGAATAACAATCTAATTTGTGGGAGCGAGTCAGGATTCGGAAAGTCCCACGAATTAACCCGTGAGAGATGCATCAAAACCCTGTATTTTGCATGATTCGGGGGGAAAAGAAAAAGTCCTGAAAACTTTAATTTTCAGGACTTTGCTTCGTTTTGCTTTGACTTTCTGCGGTATGGACGGACGTTGAACCCGGCACCAACCCCGGTTTTCTGTATCAGCAGAACACTTTGCGCGACGCCATTTTAGCCGCCGTCAATCTCAACATCTTCAATGCGCACTGCGACCGTGTGAAAATGACAAACATTGCCCAAACCGTCAATGTCCTGCAAGCCGTTATCCTGACCGATAAGGAAAAGATGCTGCTCACGCCGACTTACTGGGTGTACCGGTTATATAAGGTACATCAGGACGCCACCCTGTTGCCCGTTTCGCTCACGTCCGGCAAGTACGAACTGAACGGCAGGAAAATGGATGCTATCAGCGTATCGGCCTCCAAAGATGCCGCGGGGAAAATCCACATCACGCTGGTAAACATCGACCCGAACAAAGCGCAGACTGTCGAAACAGAACTGCGGGGCGTCGCGGCGAAAAAGGTTTCGGGAAAAATCCTGACCTCCGTCAGAATCAACGATTACAATTCTTTTGATAAGCCGAATACGGTAAGCGTAAAAAATTTTAATGACACCAAATTGTCCGGTGGAAAATTGACCGTTTCTCTGCCCGCAAAATCGGTGGTGGTATTGGAAATAGAATAAAATAATCTGTTAGAAGGATTAAAACAACGGTTTTTTCCGCTAATCGTGATTGAGTCAAAACACGAATTGGTGATTTTAGATTAAGATGAAATTCGTTCTTTGATTTTTAATAATTGTAAATTAATAACTAAAAAAAATGAAACATCTGTTTTTAATTTCGCTGGCTTTTCTCAATTTCGGGATAAACGTACAAGTTCAAGAAAGAGAAAAACCCCTGAATATCTTTTTAAAGAAACTCCCCAAACAGGAGCTTTAAACGGACTGTATCCGGCAAACGATACAAGTATGAATTGGATTATGCCTGCCGACGGATCCCAGTACGAATGGGTGGACAGTAAATACGGTTGGGGTTTAGGCAGCCTTACCATAGATGGAAAGGCATGTGTCTGGAACCTCCCTGTCGAAACACAGACGACTGATGACCGGATGATGGTAAAATATCGGTCCGGGGATATAGAAATACATGTATTAAGACAGTGGAATAAAGACGGGAATCTGGAAGAATCCTATCTGTTTGTGAACACCGGTACGGGAAATGTTGATTTGCAGGACATAGCAATCAACACCCCCTTTAACGACAACTATCCCGATGCAAAGACCTGTTATGAATCACGCTGTAATACACATATCTGGACGGGAGGAAATGATGCTTATGTTTTTTGTACACGAATGAGCGGTAAAGAAGGAGGTTTGGGATTGATCATGAAAGAAGGCGCTATCGAAGGATATGAAATAAATGAACGTTCTTCCCAAACAGGAAGCTCCAATTTTCGGGGCGTTATTCGTCTCAACCCGCAAAATAAAAAATTGCAGGCCGGAGAAAGCTATGAAATAAAATGGTTGATTCTTCCTGCTCAAGATTGGGATGACTTCCGGACAAAAGCCATTAACAACGGATTGGTTATGGCGTCGGCTGACCGATATTTATTGGAAGTCGGTGAAGAAATTACAGTTACATTTAAGAGTAATCATTCTCCGTTGAACGGAAAGTTGCTGTTGAACGGAAAAGAAATAGCAGATGTAAGCGGAAAAGAGATTAGCTATAAAACAGAAATGAAAGAATCCGGCGAAAAAATATTTACGCTGGTTTATGACGGAAATAAAAAGACTTTTGTCGAATGCCTGGCAGTAAGCAATATCGACAGCCTCATCAATCGTCGAAGTCATTTTATTGCCGGCCGGCAACAATTCTATCGTCCGGGTGACCCGCGGAACGGTGCGCTGATTGTATATGACAATGAAACCGACTCGCTTTACGTTAATGGTGAAACAGGACGGAAACGGTCTGATTGCGATGAGGGCAGGGAGAGGGTATGTATGAGTATTCTGTTAGCCCGTCAATATCAACGGACAAAAGATGAGAAATTATTAACGGCGTTAAACAAATACGTCACATTCGTCCGACGCCTTCAAAAGCCGGATTATACCACTAATTCAACGATTGATTTAACAGGTAAGAACCGTGGATATAATTACCCGTGGGTAGCCGATTTTTGGTTTACGATGTACGAAACCACCGGCGATAAACAGTATCTGAAAGACGGATATGGTACGTTACGTGCATTGGTGCGTTATTTCAAACATGATTTTTATTGTATAGGCATTCCTGTTCGCGGTTACACGCTTCTTAAAGAAAATGGTTTAACTGCCGAAGCAGATACCCTGCTTGATGATTTTAAAAAGATGGCTGACGTGTTTTACAAAAACGGCCCGTTTTATCCTTCTTCAGAAGTGAATTATGAACAGTCTATCATTGCTCCGTCTGTTGTTCATCTGCTGAATATATATTTACTGACCGGAGATAACAAGTATCTGGAAGGAGCTGAACAACAATTGCCACTGCTTGAATCATTTGGTGGAAGGCAGCCAAGTTATCACCTGAATGATATTGCTATCCGGCATTGGGATGGATACTGGTTCGGAAAATACCAAGTTTGGGGAGATACCTATCCGCACTACTGGAGTGCGCTTTCCGGAGTCGCTTACCGTCTTTATGCGAAAGCCACAGGGAAACAAAAATATGCAGAACGAGCGCTGAATATCTTCCGTAATAACTTGTGCCTGTTTACTGAAGACGGGCGGGGCAGTTGTTCATTCATTTATCCAAACAAGGTGGACGGACGGAAAGCGCATTTTTATGACCCGTTTGCAAATGACCAGGACTGGGCAATAGTATACTGGTTGCAATACGGAACTGATTTTAAGTAATTTCAATAGTATAAAAAAGATAGAAAATGAAACAAAAAATTAAAATTTCACTGTTAGCGCTTATTTCCGTGTGTTGCGGATTCAATCAGGCACAAGCAACAGCACAAGATGTGTTTCCCGACGGCACACCTATTCCCGACTGGTTCAGGCAAAACAAGCCGGTAGAACTGTTGGCATTGGGAAAACAATACCGTATAACTGATTACGATGTTTTGAACGATAGTACAAAAATTCAAACCAATCAAATTCAGAAAGTTATAAATCGTGCGCATCGAGAAGGAGGCGGAGTCGTGATTATTCCGGAAGGAACGTTTCTTAGCGGATCACTGTTTTTCAAGCCGAACACCCATTTGCATATTGAAACCGGCGGCGTGTTGAAAGGCAGCGACGATATCAGCGATTTCCCTATTGTCATGACCCGGATAGAAGGACAAACATTGAAGTATTTTGCCGCTCTGGTCAATGCGGATAGCGTGGATGGTTTTACTATTTCGGGCAAAGGAACTATTAACGGAAACGGACTACGCTACTGGAAAGCGTTTTGGTTACGCCGCGAGTTCAATCCCAACTGCACAAATATGGATGAGATGCGTCCGCGCTTAGTCTATATATCGAACAGCAAAGACGTTCAACTGTCAGGGGTCAGCTTGATTAATTCGCCTTTTTGGACAATACATCTATATCGTTGTGAAAACGTTAAATTACTGAATCTATATATTTATTCCCCATACCAACCGGTCAAAGCGCCAAGCACGGATGCCGTTGATATTGACGCCAGCAGTAATGTACTGATTAAAAACTGCTATATGTCGGTCAACGACGATGCAGTGGCTCTGAAAGGCGGCAAAGGTACATACGCCGACAAAGACAAAAACAACGGTGGCAACCGGAACATCATCATCGAGGACTGTACTTATGGCTTTTGCCACAGCGCCCTGACTTGCGGCAGCGAATCCATTCATAACCGGAACGTCTTGTTCCGCCGTTGTACGGTCAATCAAGCGCAAAGAATATTGTGGCTGAAAATGCGTCCGGATACTCCCCAAAATTACGAATACATATTGGTCGAAGATATTACAGGAAGTGCAAATACATTCATTGATATTAATCCGTGGACACAGTTTTTTGACCTGAAAGGACATGACGGCCCCCTGCTTTCCTACGCAAGCCACATAACGATGCGCAATATAAAAGTGAATTGCAACACCATATTCAATGTTAAAAAATCCGACCAATATGTATTGTCCGGTTTTACTTTCGAAAATCTGGATATTACTGCAAATAAAAACCCTCAAATCAGGACTGATTTTATTGACGGTTTCATGCTTGACAATGTAAAAATCAATGGCGAAATCATTGACACCGGTAACCCGGAAGATGTCACACCGGAATATTTTCAGTCAACTAAACAAACTAATTAAAAACATCATGGAACACACGCACAATTTTCTTGCTTTCGACATTGGAGCTACCAGTGGCCGGAGTATAATCGGGTCTTTGACCGGCAATAACCTGGAATTAAAAGAATTAACACGCTTTCCAAACAAAATTATTCGTACAGGCGATAAGTATTACTGGGATATCTTTGCCCTGTTCGACGCCCTGAAAGACGGACTGAAAGCAGCAAGCGCACAAAATATTAAAATAGACGCTATCGGTATCGACACTTGGGGCGTAGATTTTGTTTATCTGGGAGAAGACGGTTCCATATTAAGCACGGCGCGTTCCTATCGGTACCCCTATACGGAAGGTATTCCGGAAGAATATTTCGATAAAATCCTTTCACGGAAGGAAGTGTACGGATTGACGGGAATCCAGATTATGAACTTCAACAGTTTATTCCAACTTTATGCAGCCAGGAAAGAAAACTCCTCTGCACTGAAAAACGCCCAAGAAATACTTTTTATGCCCGATGCGTTATCTTATCTGCTTACCGGGGAAAAAGTCTGCGAATATACCATTCTGTCCACCTCTCAATTCCTGAATCCTTATACCCGGCAGATAGAAAAATCGCTGCTGGAAAAAGCAGGCATCAGCGCATCGCTGATGCCGCCGGTCGTCATGCCGGGACAGGTAACCGGATATCTGACGGAAAGCCTTGCGAAAGAATGTGGAACGGAAAAAGTACCCGTAATAGCCGTTGCTGGGCATGATACGGCATCAGCTGTCGTATCCGTTCCTGCCGGAAACAAGAATTTTGCATACCTCAGCTCAGGCACATGGTCATTGATGGGAATAGAGGTCAATCGCCCGATTATTAATGAAACCTCTTTCAATCTCAATTTTACCAACGAAGGCGGCGTTGACGGCACGGTCCGCTTCCTTAAAAACATAATAGGGATGTGGCTGCTCGAGCAATGCAGGAAAGAATGGAAAGCTGACGGCAAAGAATTTACATACCCTGAAATCGTAGCCCTGTCGGATTCAGTCGCCGGATTCCGCTCTTTGATTGACCCGGATAACGCTGCTTTTGCCAATCCTGAAAGCATGACAAAGGCAATCGCTGTTTTCTGCGAAAAGACAGGACAAACCGTTCCGCAATCGGAAGCCGGTTTTATCCGTTGTATCTTCGATAGCCTTGCAATGAAATATAAATACGTGTTAGACTGCCTGCAAAAAGTCGCGCCGTTCCCCATTGAGAAATTACATATTATCGGAGGCGGCTCCCACAATCAATTACTGAACCGGATGACTGCCGACGCCATCGGGATTCCGGTTACGGCCGGACCGGGAGAAGCCACAGCCATCGGTAACATAATGATGCAGGCAAAAGGCTTGAAATTAGTAAATTCAACACAGGAAATAAGAAATATCATACGTTCCGGTTTCAATCCCGAAGTGTTCTATCCTCAGAATACCGGGCAATGGAATGAAAAATATCCCTATTTCCTTACATTAAATCACTAAGTAAGTGTTCATAATTATTTCACATATAATAAAACTGTCGTATATTCGCCCTATACAACATGTAGATACGAATGAAAATCAAGAAATTGACATTGACAGAATCAGATCGAAACGATCTAACCTTTGGTTTTCGGAACGGGGAAAGCCACTGTTTGCGCATGCGTTGCCGTGCCGTTTTGCTCAAATCGGAAGGTTTGAGTTCTGTGCGAGTGGGGGAACAAACCGAAATGACCGCCCAAAGTGTCAACGGTTGGTTGAAACGCTTCGAAGCCGAAGGGATCAAAGGGTTGCAGACCCGCCCAGGGCAAGGAGGCAAGCCCATAATGGACTGTTCAGACGGGGAAGCGGTTGGCAAAGCTATCGAATCAGACCGGCAAAGTGTTCGCCTGGCCAGGGAGGCATGGCAGAATTCTTCCGGAAAAGAGGCGAGCGATTTGACATTTCGACGTTTTTTATCCGCCTTGGCGCAAGATACAGACGTATAAGAAAACGTCCAGGGGGTGTACCCTCGCCGCAGCTCTATGCATACAAGAGCGAGAAGCTGCAAGAACTTGAAGCACTTTATGCCAGGGGAGAAATCAATCTCTTTTACGGCGATGAATCGCATGTTTGTACCGAAGGCTACGTTCCATACGGATGGCGATTCCCCGGAGAGGATGTGTACATACCATCGGAAAGAGCAAAAAGGCTTAATATCTTTGGAATGATTGACCGCGATAATCACTTCGAAGGTTTCTGTACAAGTGAGGCTATTGATGCCCAAAAGGTTGTCGACTTCCTCGAACAGTATTCCTTTAGAATCAACAAAAAGACATTTGTTGTGTTTGACAATGCCGGCGTACACAGAAATACAAAGATTAGAGAGATGCGTCCTGTTTGGGAAAAGCGGGGACTCTTTCTTTTCTACATTCCTCCTTATTTTCCTCACCTGAATATTGCTGAAACCCTTTGGCGAGTCATGAAAGGAAAACGGATCAGACCGCAGGATTACTCCTGCGCTGAGACGCTCTTCTATGCTACTAACAGGGCATTGGCCGGAATCGGGAAAGATTTGAGAATTAACTATGCACATTATGCTGCTTAATTATGAAAAGCTACTTATAGATATATTATCTTAGCAGCAAAAACGAATGAATTGTCCAGGATACGGCAGTATAAATTACTGCAAAGATGGTGTAATAAAAGGTCGCCAAAGATACAAATGTAAGGATTGCGGCTACCATTATACGGCAGGGCAAAAGTCCGGTGTAAAGTCAGGGGAAACCCGTCGCCTGGCCTTTGAAATGTATTTGGAAGGATTGGCTTCAGATCCACAGGTCGTATTTTGCAAATAAGTTACGGCACGGTTTTTCAACGGGTTAAGAATTGGGGTAAAAATACGGAATTGCCCGGCAGGAATGGCGGTGTATCCATTGTAGAATTGGATGAAATGCATACTTGTGCAGGTAAAAAAAAAACTGCAGATGGATATGGATTGCTGTTGACAGATATGGAAAAAGGCATCTCTCTTTTGTCGGTGGGGATCGGTCAACAAAAACGGGATTACCATTGCGGGATAAAATCAAAGAATTGATTGTAAGATATTTTGCTTCTGATTACTGGAAAAGTTATGAAGAATTTATTCCATCGGATAAACATCTTCAAACAA
>JAITCT010000211.1 GCA_031282925.1 Dysgonamonadaceae bacterium
GGAAGCATTGCTGTCGGGAGCGCTTACGCAGGGAGCAGTTGCAACCGGCGGCTTTAATTACGCTTCCTACTCGTTAGCCCGTCAATTTACAGGCACAGTCAAAGTCAATTTCTAAATACAATTAGTGAATTAGCGGCAAAAAAAAATATAAATAATGCCACTAATTCACGAATTTTTTACTAATATTATTCGTATTTAATTAGTGAATTAGTGGCAAAAAAAATAATTAGTAAATCAGTAGCAAAAAAAATATAAATAATACCACTAATTCACGAATTTTTTACTAATATTATCCGTATTTAATTAGTGAATTAGTGGCAAAAAAACAATCAGTGAATTAGTAGCAAAAAAAATATAAACAATGAAAGCAGTTAAGTTTTTTATACTCGCCGGCCTGTTAACAGGCCTGAGCGCATGTGAATTATTACAGCCGGACGATATTATCAATCCCAATGTAAGCGAAGACGATTTTTTGAACTCCCCCTCCATGCAATCGTGGGTAAACGGGACAAACAAAGTTTTTGCCGTAGCAGTAGGTTCTTTTGCGGAACTCACCGAATTATTATCGGACAACTACTTTAACAATTACACGCAAAGCAGCAAAGTTTTCGATATTCCTATTATTGAATACACGGATGTTGACGTTACCGCTCTGCAAAGCTACATCGCAAATTTAAGGGAATCGGCCGATTACGGCCTCCACACGGTAGCGAAAATAGATACGGCGACCACGAACAGGCATTTGTTCAATTTATACTACATCAAAGGATATGCTTACCTGCTGGCTGGCGAATATTTTTTAGCGCTACCCGTTGAAGCCGGAGGAGAAGTCAAAGAATGGAAAACCCAGTTAACCATGGCCGTAGATACCTTTCGGAAAGCGATGGAATACGCCGGCGGCAAGGAAGACCGGGCCTTTATAAACACCCTGATTGCGCGCGCATACCACAAAGCAGGCGACAAAGACAGTGCAGTGAATTATGCCGGGAAAGCGCTTGAATGTTCGCCCGATTTTGTAAAAAATGTTGAGTTCGACGGTGAAAAAGGAGTAACAAACGCCATTCAGACGCATATTTACAGCACCCATTTCCAGCCGTTGCCGCGGCTTGACTTCCTTGATCCCAAATATTTTGAATCCACGCGCCTCGAACAGCGCCCCATTTGCATTGCAAAAGCCGAAGAGCCTTACCTCATTCTGGCGGAAGCCGCGCTTTCCGAAAACAATACCGAGAAAGCGAAACAACAATTGAAAGAATTGCTGGCATTAGTAGCCGTCCGGCCGGTAGCGACAGGAATAAACGATCAACTGGAAACCCGCGGCGAAAGTGCCACCAGGAAATATCCCAACAGTTCGGCATACAAAATCGCAGCCTCGCCCGACGAATCGTTTCGCGAAAATCTGGTATTAGACCGCCAGCCGCCCCATTTAATATCCATACCCTGCATATCGGGAACATCCGTAGATACGGCAATGATTGACAACGCCCCGTCGGTCGACACCTTGCTGGAAATCGTCTATCTGATGAGGCAGGAAATATTTTTTGCCGAAGGGCGCAGAGCCTCCGATTTGGGAATCCGGCTGCCGGTTTGCGAAATTGAAGCCGCCAACCAACCCTCCTCCTCCGCTCCGTATATCCAAGCGCAAATCCCCGGATTTATTCCATTGGAGAAAGGAATGGATGATTTTGTTATGGATGAAGACGCTAAGACTGTCGTAATAAAACACAATATGAACAAAACAATAGTGAAAAATAAAACTTCGGAACACGTAATCCCGTTTTTTTAATTGAGAATGGATATTTGACAATTGATAATTAGGGAACTGTCCGGCCTCACCGCGTCATTATTGAGCGCTCGCGTGTTAATCTATGTTAAAGTCTGTCTTTTTGCGGGATTATTAATTTTTTTTGCTTACTTTTGTGCTTCATCTTTAAAAAATATTTTATTTGGAAACCTTCTTTCGGGCGTATTTGTTCCGGAAGAGGGTTTTTTTATTAAAATTTATTCAATGCAGCAACCGCAATCGTTATGGAAGCAGACCAACATTTAATGAAAATCGGACTGGCGTCCGATCACGCCGGGTTCAAATTGAAAGAGCATATCCGTATTTACCTGGATACGCGAAACATTCCTTATATTGATTACGGAACTTATTCGTCCGAAACCGCCAATTATGCCTTATTCGGACATAAATTAGCCAAAGCGGTTGAAGACGAAGAAGTTCAAATGGGAATTGCCGTTTGCGGTTCGGGAAACGGTATCAACATGACTTTGAACAAGCATCAGCGCATCCGTTCCGCATTATGCTGGAATGAAGAAATCACCCGGCTGGCGCGGCAGCACAACAATGCCAATGTTCTTGCCTTACCCGGTCGTTTTCTCTCGCCGGATTTAGCCGAAAAAATGACGGACATTTTCTTGCATACGCCCTTTGAAGGAGGAAGGCATCAGGAGAGGATTGATACAATCGCCCCCGGATAAACAATTTGTTACAATCCGAATTCCTGGTGCAACTCAGGAATCTCAATATCGCGGAATCCTTTTTTCGCCAGGCGTCTTTTCAATTCCCGCTGCACTTCCGGTTCGCCGTGGACAATGAAAACGCGCGCCACATCGTTACCGTCCTGGCAGGAAAGGTATTGGCACAGGTCGTTATAATCGGCATGGGCGCTCATGGAGTTTAGCGTAACAATATCGGCTTTTACCGCAAACTGTTCGCCGAAAATACCCACCGTTTCGGGACGTTTTTTCAAACGGGCGCCCAAAGATTCCGGTTCGCAATAACCGATCAGCAGGATGGTGTTCCGCCGGTTTTCGATGCTGTTGGCAATGTGGTGCTTAACCCGTCCCGCTTCGGCCATTCCCGATGCGGAGATAATGACCGAAGGCTTGGAATTGACATTCAGCGCCTGAGAATCGCGTTTATCCGTGATATATTTCAGTCCGCGGAAATAAAACGGGTCCTTGTCGGTTTTCAATAATTTCTGCGCCGACCGGTTGAAACATTCCAGGTGCCGCTTGACAATTTCCGTTACTTTAACCGACATCGGGCTGTCCACATAATAATCGACGGGCGGCAGGTTATTGTCCAGTTCCAAATCGTTCAAAGCATATAACAATTCCTGTGTCCTGCCGACGCTGAAAGCGGGAATAATCAGTTTGCCTTTTTTCTTCAAACAAGTTTCGCGGATGTTTTTCAACAAATCGCCGGCGTAGGTTTCGATGCGTTCGTGAAGCCGGTTGCCGTAAGTAGATTCGATAATGATATAATCGGCCGGCGGGAAAGGTTGGGGCGAATGGAGAATCGGGTCGCCGTAGCGTCCCACGTCGCCGCTGAAAGCCAGCCTCGCCGTCTTCCTGTTTTCTTTCAAAACCAGGTAAACGGTAGCGCTTCCGACAATGTGTCCGCAATCGAAAAATTGCAGCGCAATATGCTCGTTGATTTGCACGGGTTGATGATAATGTACCGGCTTGAAATGCTCGCGCGTCCGGTACACATCCTCCGCCGTATAAAGCGGGTTGAGTAATTCGCGTCCCTCATTCCGCCGTTTTTTGTTCAGGAACGTAATATCCTGCGTTTGAATAGATGCCGAATCCAATAAAATCACTTCGGCAATGTCAATTATAGCCGGAGGCTGTCTCGAAAGCAAGTCAGCCTCAATATGATTTTAAGCAGCCCATCGGAATGGATTGCAATAAAAATTACCAACAGAAAGATTTTTTTGATAAACATCAAAATAAAGACAAAAACAATCTCCTTTTGGTCAAAAAAAGACTGTTTCTTTGGGTTTTCGGATATAAATTGCGTTTTATAGTACGGTTTTCCAGTGTTGAAGGCAGTGGCGAAGACGGCAAAGTCCATCTTGACCCTGTTCTGCCCGAAGTGCCGGAAACGGTTGTATTGTTTGCTGGCTTTCGTCTGACCGAAAACCGCTTCCGGTTCTACGGGTCTTTTTCTTCTCTGCATTAACCCTTCTTTCGATTTTAACAATTCTCTCGCTTTTTTCCCGTATCTGTTCAGTTTGCGGTTGACTTCGCTTTTTCGATTTCCTTCTGCCCGGTGGCATTGACTTTTCAAGGGACGGCAATTACAGTTTTCCGCCTGGTAAACTGTTGTTTGTGAAACATATCCGTTTGCGCTTTTTCGTGCAGAGCTGCCAACGTTTGCCGTCTGAAGTTCTGTGGGACAAACCGGACAGTCTCTTTGCACATTGCAGGACAGGTTCCGTGCATGGAAGCTGTTGCTTTTGAAGGAGCGGCTTTGTTCCCTATGAAAAAACGGATATTTTACAAATGGCTCAATGCTGTTGTTTTCCATGAATTCACAGTTTCCTTCGCTTCCGTAACCGGAAGCGGAAACTTCCTTTTTGGGCAGTTTTCCGTAACGCTTCTTAAATCTTTGATTGAAAGGTATAAAGGTAAGCTAATCGGTGGGATTGGGGTAAAAATCAAAATGGGTGTAAAATTGATTTTCCGTTCCGGTTTGTACATTGCAGGCGGGTTTGAGTTGAC
>JAITCT010000222.1 GCA_031282925.1 Dysgonamonadaceae bacterium
GGGAAAGTGTCCGAATTTCCGGTTAAATTAAACAGGCCCAAAACAAAAGAACTGTACCTTTATTATTTTCTTATTCATTCGGGTGAGTTTATTTTTTTGAAAAAGAGGGAAGGAAAAGGCATTTGGCAAAATTTGTACGAATTTCCTTCGGTGGAATCGGAAATTCCCCTGTCGTTTGAAGAGCTGGTTAAATGCAGGGATTTTCAGGCGCTTTTCCCCGGCAATACCTGTCATTCCACACTTGTTGACGCGGAATCCCGTGATACGTTCCTGCCGTTCAAACTATTAGTAAAAAATTACAAACATGTTTTAACACACCGGATTTTGTATGCCGATTTTTATGAAGTGTCTGCCAAAAACCCGTTGGGGCAGGACAAATACAGGAAAATAAGGCAAAGCGAAATCGGAGAATATCCGATACACAGGCTGATGCAGCGTTTTATGGAAAAATTTACGGGTGATGTTTCCCAAAGTATGCTAATTTAGGCGTTGTCTAAGCTAGCATCTCAAAAAACAGGACAGTTATGATTACAAACTAAATATTTTTACTATCTTTGTGCCCGTAAATTTTGAATAAAAACAACACATTGTATAATACTTAAATGGATTTTATGGAAACTTCGAAACAAAACATTATTCCTGTATTCTTTACATTTAACAACAATTATGCATTTCCGGCTCAAGTTGCCATATATTCTTTGTTGAAATATGCGGATAAACAGTATTTCTATAAACTCTATATTTTACAGGATAGTTTAACTATAGAAAATCAATCCAGGTTATTAAAAATCATAAAATCTTTCACAAATCATGCCTCGTTAGAATTTATTAATGTAGGTGATTTTCACCAAAATTCGGACTGGAAACATATCAAAAATAAATGCCATTTTTCGAAGGAAATATTCAATAAATTAATCGCTGATATAGTTTTTCCTCAATATGACAGAATTATATGTTCTGATGTGGATGTTGTTTTTAAAGGGGATATTTCAAAATCATTTTATGTGAATCAAGATGCTGATTATCTTGTAGAAGGCATAAGAAATGTATTTAAAAGTGCAGAAAAATTATGGAAAAATTCAAATTATACTCCTACAGAAAAAGCCATTCTATTAAAAGGTATTGGCGCTGGATATCTTATATTAAATATCAAACAACTACGAATGGGAAAAGGGAAAGAAATGCGCGCTTATTATAAAGAGAATTTAGAAAATCTAACATTGCCGGAACAAGATGTGATTAATATTTGTTGCTATCCGAATATAGGTTACTTACCCCATTCTTACATGGTCAGTGCAGATTGGTACTCTATAAAAATAACACGGGATATTTTTTTTAATGATTTAAATTTTAATGTAGAATCTTTATTTATTGAATCTTTGAAAAATCCGGTTCAGCTTCATTATGCTGGATATAATAAACCCTGGAATAGCTTTTTTGGCAAAAAATGGTTTGAGTGGTTTCAGGAAGTTAATGATGCCGGTTTGACAGGCGATTACCTGCAAAAACTTCCCTGTTATTTGTTTCAAAGGAGAAAGCAATATAATTTATTGAGATTTATCGGCAAAATGAATAAAAAATTCACAAAATTATGCGGAAAATAAAAAGTAATAATGCTTTATCTTCCGCTGACATTCCCCAAAGTATGCTAATTTAGACAAATCCGCAATTGACGTTCTGGCTTCGACTCTTGTATCTCAATTGAAAAATGAAAATCCGGCTGCCATTAAGCAAGCCGGATTTTCACATCGATTATGAGCAGTTGTGTGTTTATTTTACAATCACTTTGGCCACCTTAGCGCCGCTTTTCACGATATAGATTCCTGCCGGAACCGCTATTGTTTGATTTGCCGATACTCCCGACCGGGCGGTTACCAGACGGCCGTCAATCGTGTAGATTAATACTGCGCCGCTGACGTTTACTACTTTCACTCCGCCTGCCGTTCCGTAAATCTTTGCCGGTGTGCCGCCGACTTCTTTAAGACCGGTATATTCCCATATCTTTCCCCATTGAAATGTGGCCGCTAAATCAGCATTATCTACGAATATCAACCGTTCGGAATCCCGGGATAAGTAACGGTAGGAGGCACTTTGCTTTTTTGTATAATCCGCACTTGATACAATTTTAAAATGGGAGTGCTCGCGCCGGTTGGCCGGCTCAACGTATTTCAAAGCAAATGTCTGGCGGAAGAGGCTGTCTGCATAAACGGAATCCCTGCTGTAACAGTCCTTACGGTAATCAGCCCTGTTCGTAAAGAAAGCGTAAGGAGCGATATTTGCGGAATCCGCTGCATCCGTCAAATAAAGGCTATCGCTTGTGTCTGTACAGTATATGCCGTAATACCAAATCGAATCGTGTTCGTAACCGATTTCTGCCGCGCCTCTGTATTCGAGGGTAAATTCAAGCGCCTGACCGATGGTTGCCAAAACGGCATAATTAACGGCGGCGCCAACCGTATCGCCCGGAGCAATAAACGTAACGCCCGGCCCCATAGCAGGGTAGTCAACAAGGGTGAATACGCTGGCAGCTTGCCGGTTATCGTCGTCAACTGCCGCGTTTATACGCACCCAATCTGCTATTTCATCTTCGCTGACAATTCGCCATCCGGCTATGCCCGAATCCATATTGTCCTTATACTGATCAATGGCGCTGTAAATACCTTCGCTTGCTTCATAATATTCTTTGCTCGAATATCTGAGAGCTCTTCTAAACTTAACGGCTTGCACACCGGTATTGCCGCCCAGGGCGTCAATCAAAGCATGATCTTCCCTTTGCGTGCTGTCTAAAGTTTGCAAATAGACCGCTCCTTCCTCCGTTCCTCCGGATACGAAGGGCAAACAGAACTTGTACTGTGGAAAATTCCATGTCTCGCTTTTTATCAATTCTTCTTTTTCCTTCTCCTTCAAAGTTACCCATTGTACGGAATCGCCGCTACCGTCGCTTGCATTTGCCTTCAGGAAATATTCCTTACCATTTTGACCGGTATATGAGAATATATAATAAGGGACTTCATGCGCTTGATGCTTTTTCCCCAAATATTGCGTATTGCTTTTATAAACAGTCAACCAGGAATAAGAAGTTTCATCGTCCTGTTCAACCGGCTTGAGAAACGCTTCAAGGGAATTGCCGGGCAGGGCGTCATCATAAGAGAAATTCCGGCCTGCCTTCGTTTCCAGAAGCGCTACTTTCTTGAAAGGGCTTACCAGATGCTCTATATTCATGAACGGAGAAAACTCATTATTAATACATTCAATTTTAACGAGGTCTCTCTTATAAGGCTTTTCCGCAGTCGTAACAAGTTCGACCGTATCCCCCCCCCGGCTGAGAGCGATAAACGAGTCCCGCAGCACAAGCTGTTGCGGAATGCCGTAAATCGTGTCAATTTCGGGAGTAAATATCCATCTGTCGAGTTCCTTTTCGTCATTTCCCCTTACCCGCTTAACCAGCCAGTGGCTCCTGATACTGCCTGCCATTTTTTCGTGATAGTCATCGCTGATGTGAAATTTCCCTTTTGCAGAATAGTAATAAAGTTCTCCCCCTATTTTCTGGTAGATACCAACAACCGAGTCGTCGTCGCAAGAATAATCGGGTCCGTTCCACAAGTTCAACGCCAGGGTTGTTTTGAACCAAACAGTGTCGGGATTAGAAGAAGCAGGATGTTGCGGATCGGCAATAATCAATCTTTGCGGCTGGCCGGCGCCCGTTATATACCATGTTGAAGACAAGTCAACGGAACCGACACCCGTATTGTAATGCAGAACCGTCCCGTATGACGGCAGTTCGCCGGTCGTTAATTTCCATTTACAGGAAGCTACGGGCAAGAATGTAACAGTCGTTGAATCTTCCATATCGTAAATAATTGCAAATGCCTGCCGAAGGCTGTTTTCTGCCGTTTCCGGTTTCCATCCTAACTGTGTATTCGTAACGGTAGAATCGGAAGCCTCAAAGGAAGAAATAGCTGTATCCAAAACGGTCAGGTACTGATCTCCGTTCCTGATATGGAATAATTCGATTTTTTTGCCGGCATTAGCGAATTTAATCTTATCCAATCCGGCTATCGTGCCGTCGGATTTAATTGAATCCGCCAATTCGAAAAAGAAGGTAGCCGCATGTCCCGTGCCGGAGATGATGACGGTGGCCGAGTCGGAAACGGCACTGCCGGGATTGCCGGCAATTTCCTGCGATACGGCGTCAATGTCATATTTCATTTTTTCCAGCCATTCCGACGTTACGTATCCGTATGACAGGTTGCCGGAAAACGCTGCTTTACCGAAAGGAGCGCCCGCAAGGTTTGCGTTTGCCTGCAAAGCAGCCGAGGCTATCATTGCCGAGCCCAAAATCAATAATATCTTTTTCATAAAAATGTATTATTTAAATAATGATAATTGCTGAAAAATCCGCACCCGAACTGCGTTTTGAATGTGCAAATATAAAACAAAATATCAATATGATATCTATTTAGAAATTAAGTTAATTTATTTTTACAAGGGACAGGACAAAGCCTCATACAGTTGCTCAAGCGCCCGTTTCAAAACAATCCGCGAACAACCTGCATTCATCCGCATGAATCCCGTACCCCCTTCGCCGAACATTTCCCCGTCATTCAGAGCCAGATGCGCCTTATCAACAAACAGCGAAACCAACTCCGGCTGTTTCAGTCCCAATTCGCGGCAATCCAGCCATATCAGGAAAGACGCTTCGGGAATAACCGCTTTGATTTGCGGAATATTTCTTTTCAAAAAATGATCTGTAAAAAGGATATTACCCTCAACATAATCCAGCATTTGACGCATCCAGTCCGCCCCGTTCCTGTAAGCGGCTTCCGTGGCCACGTATGCGAAAACAGTGCCGTCATCCAGTTCGCCGGCATGTAAATAACGGTAAAAACTTTCCCTGATTTGCGGGTTCGGGATTATCGAATAGGAACTGACGATTCCCGCAATATTGAACGTTTTACTTGGCGCCATAAACGTAATGCTGTTGCCTGCCGCTTCCTGCGAAACCTTTGCAAAAGGCAAATGTTTGTGTCCGAAAAGACCCATATCGGCGTGGATTTCGTCGGAAACAACCAAAATACCGTTTTCCGCACAAATCTGCGCTAACTCCTGCAAAGTTTCCCGATCCCAGATAATTCCGGCAGGATTGTGCGGATTACAGAGAAGCAGCATTTTACAGTCTTTATCAATGATTCTTTTCAATCCGTCCAAATCCATCCGGTATTTACCGTGATCTTCAATCAGCGGATTATTAACCGTTTGCCGCGAATAGCGCTGTGGAACAAGCCGGAACGGATGATACACGGGCGGCTGGATAATCACCTTATCCCCCGGGTTCGTAAATTTCATCACACAAAACGCAATGCCTTTCACAATGCCCGGAATATAACTCAGCCATTCTTTCCGGATTTCCCATTGATGCTGCTTTTTCACCCATTCGATAATAGATTCGGAATAACCGTCCGAAGCGCAGGTATAACCGAAAATACCCTTTTCGACGCGTTCTTTCAAAGCGTCAATAATAAAATCGCCGCACCTGAAATCCATGTCGGCCACCCACAGGGCAATCAAATCCCCGCGTCCGTACCGTTCCTGCAACACATCCGTTTTCACGGCGTATGTTCCCTTCCTGTCAATCACTTCATCAAAGTCATATTTTTTCATGCCAGTCTGTTTTTTTGTTTGAGAAACCGTGCGGGCGCAAATATAGGCATTTTAAGCGGATTTACAAATCCTTCCGGTATGCGAATTG
>JAITCT010000243.1 GCA_031282925.1 Dysgonamonadaceae bacterium
ACTCAGCGATTCTTGCACGAACTATCATTAGAGAATTGGATAAAACACATACTATTTGGAATAATTTTCGCAATAGTCTTTACGCTTATTTCACGAAAAGATAAGAAAGATAAAGCGAAAGAGCAGGAAAATCAAAAAACTTGGATAAAAATTGTTGGTTTTATCGGGCTTATTACATTTTGGTGTAACTTGACAATCGGCCAACAGTTTTTGCACAGATTATCTACACCTGAGCGGATAACCAGTATAGTATATGGAATCATTGTTGCAACAAGCTTTTTTATAATACGAAAATATAGGAAAGATAAATACCGGTTCCGATAATTTGTTGTCGACAGAAAATCAATTGTAGTCGACAGAAATTCAATTGCGGTCGACAGAAATTTAAATGTTGTCGACAGAAATTCAGTTGTAGTCGACAGCAATTGAAATGTTGTCGACAGAAAATCAATTGTAGTCGACAGCAATTGAAATGTTGTCGACAGAAATTCAGTTGCGGTCGACAGAAATTGAAATGTTGTCGACAGAAATTCAGTTGTAGGAGGCTATTTCAAAAGTGTTTTGAACGCAAATTGCGCAAAAAAGAATTAACCATAAAGCCCATTTAAAATATTATTCCTACTTTTGCAGCAAGATTCAGCTCGTTACTGATTCATCCCCCTATCATATTTTAAATACATGAACAAAATTATAAAAAAAGAAATCCTCTCCGAAAACGTAGTTAGGTTTGCGGTTGAAGCCCCATTGATTGCAAAAGCCGGAAAACCCGGACATTTCGTTATCCTGAAAGTAGGGAAATTCGGTGAACGTATCCCGTTGACTATCGCGGATTCGGATATTCAAAGCGGAACGATTACCTTAATTATTCAACAAGTGGGAAAATCATCCCGCAAAATTTGCGCCCTCAATGAAGGCGGGTATATTGACGATTTGGTCGGCCCCTTGGGAAAAGCCACTCATATTGAGCGCTTCGGTACGGTTGTGTGCGCTTGCGGCGGTGTGGGAACCGCTCCCATGTATCCGATTGCCCGCGCTATGAAACAGGCCGGAAATAAAGTGATTGTCGTTTTGGCTGCACGGACGAAAGAGCTGATTATCATGGAAAAAGAAATGAAGAATTTTGCCGACGAAGTAATGATAATGACCGACGATGGTTCTTACGGACAAAAAGGTCTGGTTACTCATGGCGTTGAACAGGTTATCAATCGCGAGAAGGTTGATTTGTGTGTAACGATAGGCCCGGCGATTATGATGAAATTCGTTTCTTTATTGACCGGGAAATACGAAATTCCTACGGTGGCTTCACTGAATACGATTATGGTTGACGGAACGGGGATGTGCGGCGCCTGCCGCGTTACGGTCGGCGGGAAAACCCGCTTTGTGTGTGTGGACGGTCCTGAATTTGACGCCCACAAAGTTGATTTCGACGAAATGATGATGCGCTTGAATGCTTATAAAGAGTACGAATAATAGTTAAGAACTAAATTAGGCGTTGTCAAAAAAATAAACGGTACAGTTTTTTGGATTGCTTCACCGCTTCGCGGTTCGCAATGACGCAGTGAGGCTGAATTAACACAGTCGTCATTGCGAAGGCGAAGCCTGAAGCAATCCGGATACAAGTTATGTTTTTCTTGGATTATTGCATGATTTATTTACAGACAGTTCCTTAGTAAAACAGCAAAATGGAATACAAAGAACAAAGAAACGAACCGTGGCGGAAAGCGTTACGAGACAGTATGAAAAACAAAGACCGCGTGGCTATTTCCCGTGTGAAAATGCCGGAATTGGATGCTGCATACCGCAGCCGCAGTTATAACGAAGTCAATACGGGTTTATCGCAGGAACAGGCTTTGACGGAAGCAAAACGCTGTCTGGATTGTCCCGACCCCTCGTGTATGAGCGGTTGTCCGGTGGGCGTAAACATTCCCAAATTCATCAAGCATATTGAAAGAAACGAAATATTGGAAGCCGCCAAAACCTTGAAAGAAACTTCGGCTTTACCGGCTGTTTGCGGCCGCGTATGTCCGCAGGAAAAACAATGTGAGAGCCAATGCATTCACCTGAAAATGAAAAGCGAACCGGTTGCTATCGGCTATCTGGAACGTTTTGCCGCCGATTACGAGCGGGAAAAAGGTTCGGTTTCCGTTCCTCAATTAGCTGCTAAGAATGGAATTAAAATTGCCGTCATCGGTTCGGGTCCTGCGGGACTGTCTTTTGCCGGCGATATGGCCAAATACGGTTACGATGTTACGGTATTCGAAGCTTTACATGAAATCGGTGGCGTGTTGAAATACGGGATTCCCGAATTTCGTTTGCCGAACCGCATAGTGGATGTGGAAATTGACATTCTTCGGAAAATGGGCGTACAATTTATCACGAATTGCATTGTCGGGAAGACGGTTTCCTACGAAGATTTGCATGAGCAAGGTTTTAAAGGTATTTTCGCAGCGAGCGGCGCCGGCCTGCCTAATTTCATGAATATTTCGGGAGAGAACCTGTCCGGCGTTTTGTCGTCCAATGAATACCTGACGCGCATTAACCTGATGGGCGCTAACCGTGAGGAAACGGAAACGCCTGTCTTTTCCGGGAAAAACGTCGCTGTTGTCGGAGGCGGGAATACGGCAATGGATTCCGTGAGGACAGCCCGCCGTTTGGGCGCCGAAAAAGCCATGATTGTTTACCGCCGTTCGGAAGAAGAAATGC
>JAITCT010000266.1 GCA_031282925.1 Dysgonamonadaceae bacterium
CTCCGGCTTTCTTCGGTTGATGAAAAGGGCGAGGCGTTTACCGAAATCAGCGTTTCCGACACCGGATACGGGATAAGTCCCGGAGATTTGCCGCGAATCTTCGACCGCTATTATCAGGCAAAGAGCAAACATCAGGCATCGGGGACAGGCATCGGGCTGGCGCTTGTCAAATCGCTTGCCGACCTGCATCAGGGCGTCATTTCGGTAGAAAGTAAGGAACGGGAAGGCTCCACTTTCAGGTTCCGTATTTTGACGGACAATACTTACACGGATTCAGTGCACAAAGAGGAAAAACCGGCCATGCTGACGGAACAGGCGCCGGACGAAAATATAACGGACGACAATAAGGATTCGCGTCCCGTCATACTCGTTATTGAGGACAACGATGATATTCGCAGTTATATTGTTGATTCCCTTTCCGTTCAATACAGAACCCTTTCGGCCGTCAACGGGAAGGAAGGACTGGACGTGGCGCAAAAACGTATTCCCAATATCATCGTGAGCGACATCATGATGCCGGAGATAGACGGCATCGAACTTTGCCGTAAAATCAAGGAAGACCTGCGTACCAGCCATATTCCCGTGATACTTCTCACCGCCAAAGACAGCACGCAGGACAAGGAAGAAGGTTACGAGAGCGGCGCCGACTCGTACCTGACCAAACCGTTCAGCTCCACACTGCTCCTCCGCCGGATCAGCAACCTGCTGGAATCACGCCGGCGTTTGGCCCAGCTAATCCTGTCGCAGGCAGGCAGCATAAAACCCGAAAAAACGGTTCCCACTCCCGGAATCAACAAATTAGACGAGGAGTTTTTGCAAAAGACAACTGCAATAATCGAAGAAAACATTTCAAATGACAGCCTCAGCCTCGCGTTCCTGACCACTCAAATAAATATGGCTCAATCGACCTTTTACCTCAAAATAAAAGGTCTGACCGGCATCTCGCCCAACAAATTCATCCGCAAAATCCGGCTGAGAAACAGCGTCAAACTGCTGCTGACCGGCCAGTACAACATTTCCGAAGCTGCCTACGGGAGCGGTTTTAACGACCTTGATTATTTCCGCGAATGTTTCAAGGAGGAGTATGGCATGACGCCTACAGAGTATTTGAAGACAAAATGAAAGGGATTTTCCTCGAAAATTTCTTCGAGAACTTTATGCGTCAGGTCAAAAAACCGACACGCTTTGAGTTTTTCCGAGTTCCGGCAGAGAAATTCAAGAAAGTTGTACAGAAATTGCAGGATGCGTTTACAGGATTTGATGCTGTCGGATTGTCTTGCGGTGATTCAGTGGTATCAATATTTGATTGAAGTAAAATTTATCCGAGTGCTGATGTCGCAAAAAGAAGAAAAAGAGGAACAGCAAAATCCTTATGATTCACTTGGTAATGCAAAGTTATTATTGGTTTCTATTGAACGGAATATAGGTGCATGGGGTTATCTGTATCAGCAATTCAGAGAGGATGAAGATGAAATTTTGGATATTCTTGTTATACTGCAAAAAATAGCAAGCAAGTAGAACAGGTTTTTCCAGACGCAAGAGGATTTATACGTCAGGGATTAGACGAATATCAATACCTTATAATATTATATATTACAGCTAATTAACGTCATTTTGCATAGTAATTCCACAAAAAGTTTGGATAATTAAAATACATTTTCTAATTTTGCAAATGAGATATTTGAAACGTTGCAAAACATGGTAAACCAGAGTGTTTGGCTCGTTACTTATCTGTTACCTGCGCATGTTTTTACATACACTTATTGTTTTGAAAATCAGATAAATATAGAATAATTAAAGAGGATGTCTCAAAAGGTTGATTTTCCGTCATTGCTGTAAAAGTCAAATAATTCATTACATGTTCGTTATAAAGATAGCAACATGTAACGAATTATTTGACTTTTACAATTGCGAATTTATTTTTTTGTCTGTACATCTATCACTAAGGCTTTGATTAAATTTACTAATAATTTACAACCTTGATGCCTTAGCCGCACAATGTGTATTTTACGCTACTCTAATACCTTTATTTATACGCATTAGAGGCAGATGGTTGTCTGTTGCCAGAGATACGCTCTCCCCTTGCAGGGATGCATTTTGAATTTTATCCGATTTTGTGATAACATATTGTTTTCCGTTTTTTTGACGGCTTAAAGATAACGGTGTTTTCCCAAATTGTCCAAATCGGGTGTAACCAAATATGTTGGAGCGTAAGCGAGATGATTCTACTTCTTTGTAGAAATAAAAAATAATACCTTTTGCCACTGTTTAGGAAACGAATATGGAAATAACGTTTGGTAAAGAGTATTTGCGTGATATGAATAAATATGTTTGCGCCCGTCCCATTCATCCGGGTGAAGTTTTGAAAGACGAAATAAAATACCGTGGCATATCACAAGGCAAACTTGCCGCACAAACAGGCGTGTCGTACAAGATGTTGAATCACATATTGAATGAACGCCGACCGCTTACAACCCAAACGGCGATGTTATTTGAAGCGGCTTTGAGTATTCCTGCCGATTCTCTCATTCGTTTGCAAACCGATTACAATTTGCAAGTGGCAAGTCAAGACAAGTCCTTTTCGGAACGCCTTGCCAAAATTCGCATGGTGGCTGCAAACATATAAGGATGGACATGCGTAGGGGCGCACCTATGTGTGCGCCCTTTTCTTAATATGTGTCGGGGGTACATATAGAGGCGCATACATGCAGGGGGCGCACACGTGGGTGCGCCCCTACATATTTTCAATCAAATTCAACATTTTCATCGTAGCCTGAATCGCCGCCACCGTCTGGTCGACGTCCTGGCCCCTTGTTTTGAAGTCTTTGCCGTGAGGAGGTTCATGAGTAATTATAGATTTTTATAAAAACCCTGTTTAGTTTTCCATTTTTGTCTATACTTTTCACTTTGATTTTTAGATTTTCACCG
>JAITCT010000181.1 GCA_031282925.1 Dysgonamonadaceae bacterium
GGGTCGGTTCAACCGAAGCCGGTGAACTTGTCGAACCGCTGAACCGTATTTTACCGCCCGATATTACCGTCCGTAAAATAATCCGTGTTTCACCCGGAGCGCACGCCCGGTTCGACGCCGTTTCGCGGACTTATCAATATTACATTTCTTTCCGGAAAGACCCTTTCGATTATCCTTTCCGCTACCGGCTCAACCGTCTGCCGGATTTCGACAGGATGAACGAAGCGGCTGCCGTCCTTTTTGAATATGCCGATTTTACAAGTTTCAGCAAACTGCACACGGATGTAAAAACCAATCTTTGCCGGATTATCAGGGCCGGGTGGACGCAGACCGGCGATGTGGGGATATTTACGATTACTGCCGACCGTTTTTTGCGGAATATGGTGCGCGCCGTTGTCGGCACTTTACTGGACGTCGGGCGGGGAAAATTGTCCATTAAAGGGTTCAGGGATATTATCGAATCGAAAGACAGGTGCAAAGCGGGGGCTTCCGTTCCGGGAAATGCTTTGTTTTTGACGGATATTGAATACCCGCCGGGGATTTTTTTGCCTGCCCGTGAACCCGGGTAAATCGGCATCTCTACATCTTTCCCCGCAAATAAGCAATCCGTTTGGAAGATTTTTCCATCTCTTTATTCAGCCGGTCAATGTCGGAAAGCACAACGGAAAAATCGCATACATCGGCCAAAGCAGCTTTATCTGCCTGGGAAACGGAGATGCTGTATTTTTTGTTCCCTCCCGTATATTCGGCTTTGAGCGGAGCGTCCTTATTATTATAAATGAACCGGATCACTCCGTTGTCTTTTCCGCCGGTATAGGTAACCGTTTCCGTTGTCATGTTCAAATCGGCGAATGAATAATTCATCCCGCCACCGCAGGGAATCGCTTCGGTTTCGGTATATTCCCCCCTGGAATTGGATACCTTCAGTCCCGTATGCCGAATCGGTTGAGCGCCGCAGTAAATACTCGCCAGTTCCATAGTTCCCGATTCATTCACTCCGCTTCGAATATACGAGCGCCGCAAATTGCGTTCCAGTTTCTGCGATTTGGCATAATATTTCCCCGTTTCGTCATATTCCGTATTTTTTTCAAATAAAAAATACGGCTTCATGGAATCGCGCTGCGCCGAACGAATTTGCAATAAACTGTCGCAATAAGCCAGATTCCGGGTTTGCTTCCCCAAATCAACCATGAGGCCTAACCGTAAACTTTCCTTCCGGGCTACCCAATCGTCGGGATAAAGGATTGTCAGGCTGTCCAGCATTTTTTGAGCGGAACCGTAATCGGCACTGTCATAAAAAAACCTCGCGTTTGCAAGATAAACGCGAGCATCATTTCCTTTTTTATTACAGGAAAATGACAGCAAAAGGATGCTGATGAAAAACAGGCAGGACCTCATAATATTATCTTTTAGACCGCAAAAGTAGCAAAAAAAGTTCGTACCTTTGCCGCCATGGAAGTAAATTTTAACGAAATACAAAAGAAATTACAGGGCAAAATATTTGAAGTTATTACGGAAGAAGCGGATAAACTTCAAATAGAAACTTATATCATAGGTGGTTATGTCAGGGATATAATCCTGCACAGGCCTTCCGAAGACATTGACGTAGTCTGCCTGGGGAGTGGCATCCAACTGGCGCGGGCGGTTGCCGGAAACTTGGGAAGAAACGCCAGGTTATTTATTTTCAAAAATTTCGGAACCGCTCAGGTACAATACAAAGGCGCCGAAATAGAGTTTGTCGGCGCACGGAAAGAATCCTATAACCGCGATTCCCGCAAGCCGGTTGTGGAAGACGGTACGCTGGAAGACGACATGCAACGCCGCGATTTTACGATAAACGCTTTAGCCATCCGCATCAACAGGGAACATTTCGGGGAATTGATCGACCCGTTCAACGGCTTGCAGGACATGGAAGACCTTTTGATTCGCACACCCCTGGACCCGGATATTACTTTCAGCGACGACCCTTTGCGGATGTTTCGCGCCGTCAGGTTTGCTTCCCAGCTGGGATTTTTTATCAAGCCGGAAACATTTGAAGCAATAGAACGAAACAAAAACCGGATTGAGATTCTTTCCAAAGAACGGATTGCGGATGAACTGAATAAGATTATCCTGTCGCCCTGTCCTTCGGTCGGATTTGACCTGCTGGACAAAACCGGTTTGCTGGAAATGATTCTTCCCGAATTGACGGCTCTGAAAGGCGTGGAAACCAAAGAAGGCGTCGGCCACAAAGACAATTTCAGCCATACGCTGAAAGTTTTGGACAATCTGGCGCGGACAAGCGACAACCTGTGGCTGCGCTGGGCAGCCCTGTTCCACGACATAGGCAAACCCGGAAGCAAACGTTTCGACCCCAAAACCGGATGGACTTTCCACGCCCATGAGTTTTTGGGAATGAAGATGTTGAGAGGGATTTTTCAACGATTGAGATTTCCGCTTAACGACAAATTAAAATACATTGAGAAACTGGTCATTTTGCACATGCGCCCGATTGTTTTGTCGGACGATGAGGTAACGGATTCGGCCGTTCGCCGTTTGCTCTTTGAAGCCGGCAACGACGTTGACGATTTGATGCTTCTGTGTGAAGCGGATATTACTTCCAAAAATCCCGAAAAGGTACGGCGGTTTCTCGCCAATTTCAGGTTAGTGCGAAGCAAATTAAAAGAAATAGAAGAGAAAGACAGAATCCGCAATTTCCAGCCGCCCATCGACGGCCTGCAAATCATGGCAATATTTAACCTCCCGCCCGGCAGAATGGTTGGGGAACTGAAAACGGCTCTCAAAGATGCGATTCTCGACGGAGTAGTCCCCAACGAATACTGTGCGGTTTATGATTTCTTAGTAAAAACGGCAGGGGAGAAAGGACTTGTACCGCGCACCAAAATATAAACCCTCCCGCGGTTATTCCTGCAAATTCACATAGTAACGCGCAGATAACATACTGATACCTGCTTCCTTAAACCGATCCTGTATATTCTGCCGCAAATCGCTGCCTATTTTGATAAGTTTGTCGGCGTCATTGATATAAGCATTAATTTGGTAGGTAACGTTCGTATCGTTGAATCCCTGTTCCAGAACAAAAGGATGAGGCGACCGCATGACGTCTTCGGTCGCTTCGGCAGCGTCAATCAGCAACCGGTGCACCTGCCGCCAGGGCGTTTCATAGCCGCAGGTAACGTCTAAGTGGAGGATTAAACCTTTGGTTCGCGCCGATTCGCTGAGATTGGTGATTTGCGAGTTCATAACCGTACTGTTGGGAATAGTAACTATCTCGTTTTTCAAAGTCAGTACCCTCGTAACAATAGGCGTCTTCTCTATCACATTCCCGATAATGTCGCTGATTTTTATCCTGTCGTTCAGTTTGAAAGGACGCATATAGGTGATAATCATGCCGGCAACGATATTCCCGATAGCCGAACTGGAACCGAAGGAAACAATCAAGCCCAGGAAAACGGAAACCCCCTGGAATATATGCGATTGGGAATTAGGCAAATAGGGATAAATAAGCACAATCATGAAAGCATACAGCAGGAAACGAATCAGGTTGTAAGTAGGTTTCGCCCAGTCGGGATAGAACCCCGAAATTTTCAGCCGTTCACTCGCAATTTCATTGGCAAGGTAAGCGATACCTTTAACTACGTACCTGATTACCGCCCAGATAATAATAATCGTAAATACATTGGGAATATAATTGATAATGCTTACGCCTATTTTCTTTAACGGATTCAGGATGTAGGAAAACAGTTGCATGGCCAGTGTTTCCGTTTGCGGGAAAATACTGAAAATAATCAATATGGAAAAAATTAACTGGATAAATATAAAAACATACCGCAGGATATTGAACAGGGAAAACAGTAACCTTTCCTGTTTGGCGGCGCTCAGGAACTCGTAGTTCTTGATAAACAGCGGCTTGATGTAACGCCCTTTTTTCCGGTCTATTTTGATTTTTAATTTCCTGTAAATGTAATTAGTCCACCGGATTAGGACATACTGGACAAGGATGACGAGGATGAGAAGCAGGATACGTTTAATCAGCCGGGCAAGTCCGTATTTATGCTTTAAGACTTTCAGGGCGGCAACGATTTCCTGCCGGCAGCGTTGCGACAGTTCGTCCCGCGAACTGTTCATCCACAGGGCGTCTTTGTCGGTAACGGAAAGAATAACCTTGTCTTTGTAAACAATATCGGTGAACGTTTCTTCGGCGAGCAATGTAACGGAATCGGGATTTGTACTGTATTCTTTTCCCAGCCGGATAATGTTTTTTTCCGCCTGCGCCGCCCGCGCCGCAGGAGAAAGGCCTCCTTTGTTGGCGAAAATCCGGAATAAGGTATCGGCCTCTATCACTACGGGAAAACCGGACGCGGGAACGCGTTCATACTCTTCGGCCTGCTCCCGGGCGAAAGCGGGACAGAGGACGAATAAACACAGGAAATAAACGGGGAAAAAACGGGTTGCGTGAGAATTAAAAATTCCTTTGCGTCTGTTTGAAATTGACGGCAGTTTCATATCGCATATTTAATTAATGAATTATAACTGTTATCCAAAAAATATTTTGCAAATTTACATGAAAATTTTCACATTGCACACAGAAAGCGCACGTTTACCCCGAACTATCCGCAAAATAATACCATGCGCAGTATAAAAAATATTACCTTTGCCTTTCTCAAATAAACAAAAATGACTGATTTAACAGCAATACCCTCGCCGGCTTATGTGATGGACGAATCCCTCCTTCGCAAAAATTTAACTTTGATACGGTCGGTCAAAGAACGCGCAGGCGTCAATATCATCCTGGCATTTAAAGCGTTTGCCACATGGAAAGTTTTCCCTGTCATCAAAGAATATATCCGGGACTGTACGGCGAGTTCCCTTTGGGAAGCGCGTCTGGCGGCGGAAGAAATGGGCTGTAAAGCGCATACATATTCCCCTGCTTACACCGAAAAGGATTTTCCGGACATCATGGCTTGCAGTTCGCACATTACTTTCAACTCTTTGGCGCAATTCAACCGTTTCTATCCGGCAGTATCCAATCATCCGGAAAAGATTTCCTGCGGGCTGCGCATCAATCCCGAATATTCCGAAGTGGAAACCGATTTATACAATCCGGCGGCTCCGGGTTCGCGTTTGGGAATGAGCAGAGAAGCGCTTGGAAACGATTTGCCGGCAGGCGTTGAAGGTTTGCATTTCCACACGCTTTGCGAGTCGTCATCCTGCGCCCTCGAAAATACGCTCCAACATGTCGAAGCCAAATTCGGCGACTTGCTGCCCAAAGTAAAGTGGTTGAATATGGGCGGCGGGCATTTGATAAGCCGCGAAGGTTACGACGTTGAACATTTAATTCGGTTATTGTTGAACTTCAAAAAGAAATATCCCGGTTTGGCAATTATTCTGGAACCGGGCGCCGCTTTTGTCTGGCAAACCGGCGCGCTGGTTTCGTCGGTTGTCGATATTGTTGAAAACAAAGGGATTAAAACGGCTATTCTGGATATTTCGTTTACCTGCCATGCGCCCGATTGTTTGGAAATGCCTTATAAACCGGCAGTGCGCGGCGCTTACCGGGAACCTGTTCCGGGTAAACCGACCTACCGCTTCGGCGGAAATTCCTGTCTCAGCGGCGATTACTTAGGCGACTGGTCGTTTGACGAAGCCTTGAAAACAGGCGATAAAATCGTTTTTGAAGACATGATACACTATACGATTGTGAAAACGACAATGTTCAACGGGATTCCGCATCCCGATATTTGCCTGCGGCGCGAAAACGGGGATTTGGAAATCCTCCGGAAATTCGGATATGAAGACTATAAAAACCGGATAAGCTGAATTAATTACGAATTACGACACTGCTGTGTACAGGCATTTTTTTAAACGGCTCATTGATTTTTTAACCGCTGCAGGCGTCTTAATCATTTTGTCTCCGGTCATCGGCATAATTATCGTGGTTTTATGTTTTACCAACCGGGGAAAAGTCTTTTTCTTTCAGGACAGGCCGGGGAAAAACGGTAAAATATTCAAAATCGTCAAATTCAAAACCATGAGCGATGCGAAGGACGGGCAAGGAAATTTATTGCCCGACATGGAACGGCTGTCGAAAACCGGGCGTTTTATCCGGAACGCTTCTTTAGACGAGATTCCTCAACTGTGGAACGTCCTGAAAGGCGACATGTCGCTGATAGGCCCCCGCCCCCTGCTGGTTGAATACCTGCCGCTGTATGACGAAACCCAGAGCCGCCGTCACGAAGTCCGCCCCGGAATTACCGGACAGGCACAGGTGAACGGCCGCAATGCAATTTCATGGCAACGGAAATTCCAATGGGATGTTTGGTACGTGGAACATCTTTCCCTCTGCCTGGATGTTAAAATTTTTTGCAAAACCATCCTGAAAGTCTTCCGTTCGGAAGGTATCAATTCGGGGCAAACAAACACAATGGAACGATTTAACGGAACCAATTAAGTTGATTATTAGGGGATTGTTTCGTTCCCTATTCCAATGGGGAAGGTCTCCCTACTCTAATAGGGAAGGTCTCCCTATTCTAATGGGGAAGGTCTCCCTACTCTAATGGGGAACATTTCCCTACTCTAATAGGGAACGTCTCCCTATTCCAATAAGGCTTCGCCACCCAGCCCGTCATTCCCGCGAAAGCGGGAATCCCCGATGATTAGGGTCGAACCTGTCGAAATAGACGGCGCGAGGCGTAGGGGCGCACCCGCGTGTGCGCCCCCGATAATCAGGACGCGCACCTGATGATCAGGACAATGCACCCGATGATCAGGACAATGCACCCGATGGTCAGGACAATGCACCCGATGGTCAGGACGGCGCACCCGTTGACAGGGCGCACACGCGGGTGCGCCCCTACGTAATTCGTAATTAATTTGTCATTTCAAAAAATTCAATCTCCGGCTGGCGCAAGGTTGTGTTCCGCACCAGCCGGAACAAAAAACATAAATGTTGCAGAAGTAAATAACGGAACGGTGAGATTCAAAGCTCCCGGTACGGCTGCCATAGTCGCAACAACTCCTGACGGAATATTCAGAGACATCTGCCTTATCCGGGTTTTGGAAGACTTTGACCTTGACGGTCGTCCCACTGTTGCCGGCAGTCTGTTTGGAGAATGGGTTCAATGTGATGAGAATTTACAGGTACTTCCTAATCCCGAAAGGTTTGAATTTTGGAAAACTGTTAATACTTCATCAGAGGGATATCAAACTGTTCTTTATGAAGGAAACTACTCATACTCCGGAGCATTTTATCAAGGAACGGTAACATTTAATGTAGTTGAAAAGGATTTTGTTATGGTTACGGCAATAATAAGTGCGGTTGCAGCCTCGCACCAGCACGGGTGAAATATTATTAAACACGAAGGCACGAAAGCACAAAGACACGAAGAAAGTGGTCTTATCTCCATTTTTTCTCTTCTTTGGAACGTTCCAAATTGAATGATAATCGGGGGCGCGCACATGGGTGCCGCCCCTGCGGATTTTCAATTTCCAATTTATTGCCGTACATTTGCGCCGCTATTTTGTCAACAGGGAATATAAAAAAATAATTATTTATCTGCCTGTGTAATTCATAACTCATTTAAAAGATCGCATGAAAACTTTACTGGAAGACGCGCAAAAAGCG
>JAITCT010000329.1 GCA_031282925.1 Dysgonamonadaceae bacterium
AATTTACCTTCCGTTCCATGAACCGGTATCATTTGGGTTGCGGCGTCCCAACTCCAGTTGGTAACATTTCCAATCAGGTAGATATTTTCAGGCATTACCATGGGTTCCAGTGCAAAGTAACTTTTCACTTTCGGTAATTCAATGATATTTGACAACACTTCATGGCTACTGTCCGACAGTTCGGCAGACAAGCGTATATAAACGGGAAACGTTTCCGTAGGGAAATCCGCTTCATCGGTAATGTCCAGCAAACTCATCAATGCAACGGCTATTTCGGAAGCGCTAAGGTCTATTTTTGCCGTGTTGAAAGGAGTAGGAAGCGTAACAAATTCCTGAAACGAAACGTCCGTAGCAATCTGTACTCTGTAAATGGTTACGGCGGTAAATCCGTAATCCGGTTGCGAGCAGGTAAGCTGAATAGTTTCCGTATTTTTCAAATCATAGATACCGGAAACATAAACCGGCGTATTCAAAACAAATGTATTTGGCGTCAACGCTATCGGATGTTCGATATCTGTTTCGCAAGCCCAAAAGAAAGCCAGGCAGGCAAGCGACATCATTATATTATATATTTTTCTCATTGTCAGTCTATTTTTTATGTTGAACAATTATTGTCATTAATATCCTGTGTTTTGTTTCAGGTTTTTATTCATATCCAGCTGGTCTTGCGGAATAGGATACAGATTGCGGAAATCGAGAATAGCCGCTCCATTGTGTGTATTGCCTTTCCACTGCCAAACGTAACTGTTGCCGGTAAATTTTCCGAAGCGAATCAAGTCCTGGCGACGCCATCCTTCCCAATAGAGTTCGCGTGCGCGTTCATCCAGGATAAAATCCTGAGTAAGGTCGTTTTGTGCAATCGGCGAAAGTCCTGCCCTCGGGCGAAGTTCGTTTACATAAGCAACTGCCTGCGCTTTGTTTCCATTACTGCGAACGGCTGCTTCTGCATACATTAAATAAACGTCTGCCAAACGGAACAAGGGATAATCGGTATCAACAAAATCAACATGGCTTCCTTTTTCCCCGGCGGATGTTACATTGCGGAATTTGGTTACACCGTAACCGAGTTTTGTATTGGAACTTAATTCGGTAATGTCAAGAGAGTGTTCGTGCGTAAAGAACATCGCCCGTTTGTCGGCAACATCAAATTTGTTGTAAAGTTCGGGGCGGGTTGTTGCGCCGTTCCAGCCTCCGACGCCACACTCAACCCGAATGTTTTCGGGAACATCCTCTCCCTTATAGTCGGACAAGGTTTGGGCTTGAATGACGAAAGTCATACAGCCGTAAGCCTGCAAATGCAGTCCGTCTTGCGGAATGGTGAAAATGTATTCGTCCGCACTGCTGTTTTTATCGTTATCGGCAAGGAAAAGATAATCATATTTATCAGCAATTGAATAACCGGCGTTGATGATGTTTTCACACATTGTGATACAGTCGGCGTTGCGGTCTTTTCCCGCCCAAACCTGCGAATTAAGATAAAGTTTGGCCAAAAGGAACCATGCCGCCGCCTTGTCCACTCGCCCGTATTCATTAGTACGCGGCTCTTTCAAGTCGGGAATAATCGCCAACAGTTCGCTTTCTACATAATCAACCAGTTCCGCACGGGTTTTTTGTACCGGAAGCGCTCCCAAAGCCGTGTTTTCATCCAGAAAACCAAAACCTCCGAAGAGGTCAATCGCGTGAAAGTAGGACAAGGCGCGGAGGAAACGCGCTTCTGCACGGTAGGTTTTTACTTCGGGAATCAGGCTGCCCTGTCCGCGGTCGTTCAGTTTTTCGTCGCTCGTAACGTTTAGATATTCGCTTGTAACACGCGACTGATAGGCAATACGAAGATACATGGCGCGGATAAACTGATTGGAGGTATTCCAAGTTCCGGTCGCCAATTCGGGAATACCTGCGTCACCCCAGTGAAGCAAGGCTTCGTCCGTAGTGATTTCCTGCATTACCCAATAGGCGCGCATATATTGTCCGTAACCGGCGTCCAAACCTTGAATGTCGGACGAACCGGCATCAGTAGGCCCACTTACCGATAACCCGGCATAGATTTTACTGAGATTCTGCTTGTAAGCGCCCGGATTATCTTTAAAAATTTGGTCGGTAATAATTGAAGGGTCTCCGGGAATTACATCCAAATCGCCCATGCAAGAACCCAGTACGATTGCCGAAATAACGGCAATCATCGCATATTTTGTTATTTTAAATATATTTTTCATTTCAATAAAATTTAAAGATTAAAAATTCAAATTCAAACCGACCAGAAATGTGCGGGGACGGGGATATAAATTACTGACCACGCCTGCTCCATCGCCGCCGATGGCTACTTCGGGGTCGTTTACATTGGCTTTTGTGATGGTAAGAATATTCTGTACCGAAACGTAAGCGCGCATGTCCAACCCATTTACGTTAAAATTATAACCTAAAGTTGCATTATCCCATTTCAGGAAAGAGCCGTTTTCAATCCATTCGTCGGAAACACGTTTTATATCGTCGGGAGCGCGATATTTTCCGGAAATGATATTGTGCAGAAAACTGCCGGACGGGTCGAGTTGCAAACGATATGAATCCATGGACGCTATTTGGTTATAAATATAGTTTCCGATACTTGCACGCCATGCCATAGAGAAGTCGAAGTTTTTGTATGACAAATTAGTTGCCAGACCCATGGTTGCAACCGGATTCGGACTGTGGAAAAGATACCTGTCTTTGCTGTCCAATATTCCATCTCCGTTCAAATCTTCAAATATGCCTTCCATCGTATTTCCTTTTTCGTCATACACCTGCCTGTAAACGTTGTAGGTGTATGGCGCATATTTTAACTGGAAAATGGAAACAGGTATTCCACCGCCGCCGCCGGCAACAAATACGCGTTCGTTGCTGGATTCTTCGGGATAATCAATAATTTCCAGTTGATTCAGGGAAACATTGTATGAAACATTCCAATTGAAAGCGCCTGCTTTCGGGTTGCGAATCATATCGTAAGTCAAACTCAGTTCAATACCTTTGGTGGAAAACGCTCCGTTGTTCATATACATTTGGTTCGCAAAGTTTACGCCTGCCGGAATCTGAATGTTGGCCAGCAAATCTTTTGATTCTTTGTAATAAGCGTCAATCGAACCGTAGAAACGATTTTTTGCAAAACCGAAGTCTAAACCTGCGTTATAAGTAGTTGTTTCTTCCCATTTCAAAGCCGGATTGTAGGCTAAGGGATAAACAGGGAAACTGTTCACATTACCCATCGGATATTGGGAATAGGCATTTGTACCCAGTCCGTAAAGCGGTAAATAGCGGTTGATATTTACTTTTTCGTCACCATAGAGATTCTGCTGTCCGGTGATACCCCAGCCTAAGCGGAGTTTCAAGTTCGAAAGCGCCGTCTGCTCTTTCATAAACGATTCTTCAATCATGCGCCAGGCAAAACTTGCCGCAGGGAAAATACCCGAACGTTTGTCGGGGGCAAACATCGAAGAATGGTCGTTACGAATGGTTAAAGTCAACAAATATTTGTCGTAGAACGATAAATTGGCGCGTCCGAAAAACGAAACCAGCACTTTCGGGGTATAAGTAATATCTCTTGGAATTTCGATTTCACTGTTAACGGCATGTTTCAAAATGTCGCCGCTATTGTGTTCTGTTCCGACATTGAATTTTTGATAAGAATAACCGCCCGTCAAATCCAAACGGAAAGATTCGGTCAACGGTTTGTTATAGTTCAGATAAAAATCAAGTAATTTGTTTGTCGATTCGCCGTTGTTGTGCCATTCGCTTCCGATGGGAGTGTTCACACCATTCACGGAATAAATGGTAGCGGCTGTTTTATCGGTTTTGGAATCTTCGTTCCACGTTTCCGTTTGCAAACCGAGGTTCAATACGGCGCGAAGTCCGTTTACAAAGGGAATCGAATAATCGAACTGTATGTTTCCCCAAAGTTTTTTCACATCGGAAGTATGGTTGACTTCCTTCAACATGGCTACCGGATTACGTCCCGAAAGGTTGTTGTAAGGATAATTGTTGTTCGCGCCGTAATCCGCGCCCCATTCATAGTAACCCAAATACTTTCCGTTCGGATCGCGTTGTCCGTTTTCGGTTACGAAAACAGGTTTGGTCGGGTCGAAGAAAATAGCAGCGCTGATAGCGCCTTCATCCGCTTTGCTGTATTTTTCATACGAGCCGTTTGCATTCAATTCCACTTTCAAAGTTTTGTTAAAGAAAGCCGGAGTCAAAGCAATGCTTGCATTGCCGCGCTGGTAACCCGAAGTGGTCAACAGCCCCGGCGTGTTGTTGTAACCGGCTGTAACGCGCGCAGGCATAAAGTCGCCGATTCTGCCGCGCGCCGAAAGATTGGCATTGGTTCCCATCTGAGTTTCGAAAATTTGGTCTTGCCAATCGGTATTGTAAATTTTCCCGTTGTAACCCAGCATGGCAGCCGAAGATTCGGAGAAATTTTCAACGGTTTTAATAAAATCGGCCTGGCTCAAGGATTCTACTTTCCAGGGCAAAGTCATCACAGAGCCTTGCAAATCGACATTGAATTTCCATTTGCCTTCGCCGCCTTTTTTAGTAGTAATCAGGATGACGCCGTTTGATGCGCGGGAACCGTAGATGGCTGTTGCGGAAGCATCTTTCAAAACGGAAAACGTTTCGATGTCGTTAGGGTTAATCTGCGAGATAGACGCATCTTTCAGAGGCAGACCGTCCACAACAATCAACGGGTCGTTGCTTGCATCCAGAGAAGCGCCGCCGCGGATACGGATTTGCGAACCGGTTCCCGGGTTTCCGTTAGGAATAACCTGAACGCCGGGCATCCGTCCCGTAATCAAATTATCTGCCGTTACGATAGGGCCTTTGTTCATGTCTTTTGCCGTGAGCAATTCGACGGAGCCGGTTGCATCATTTTTTTTAACCGTACCGTAACCGACCACAACCACCTCTTCCAGCAGTTGCGCATCTTCCTTCAATACAATCCTGAAATCGGTTTGATTTCCTACCGGAATTTCCTGCGTAGCGTATCCGATATAGGATACGGCCAGCACGGCATTTTCACCCACAGAGAACTCAAATTTGCCGTCAACATCGGTAGCCGTTCCACGGGTTGTGCCTTTTTCGCTAACCGAAGCGCCGATGGCCGGTTCATTGAACTCGTCGAGAACAACGCCGGCGATTCGTTTCAAATTTTGAGCGGATACATTCAAGCTAAACAACAAACAATAGAGCAGTAAACAGGTTTGTTGCAGTCTTTTGAAAATTGGTTCTTTCCTTTTCTTCATGACATTTTTCTTTATTAATAAACAGTTAAACAAAATTTATGTGTACTTTGTAATTTTACATTGAGTTACGAGTTACAAGAACCCGCCTGCTTGTAACTCGTAACTCGTAACTAATTAATAATGATTATTTATTTTTCCTTTCTTCATAAAATACGCCCGTCCGTCGGCCGGGAAATGTTCGACAGCATACCGCAAAGCCGTGCGCGGCATTTTTTGACAGTGTATTTCCAGAAAACCGGCAAGCGTTTGCCGGTCTTTTTTCCCGACTTCCCGCAGCATCCAGCCGACGGCTTTGTGCATCAAATCGTGCCTGTGGGCCAGTAATTTTTCCGCAATAGCAAGCGTATCGTCCAATTGCCGGTTTTTGATAAATGTCCAGGTTGATACGATGGACATCCGCTGTTCCCAAAGGTTATCGCTTTCGGCCAAACGGTACAAGATGCTTCTGTCCGTTTTGTCCAGCAAATACAGTCCGATAATGTCGCGGCAGCTAACATCGACCAGATCCCAGTTGTTGGCTTTGCGGGCGTTTTTCAGATAGAAACCGTAGATTTCCTTCCGTTTCGTTTCCGTTGCTTTTTTGAACTGTTTCACAAGGAAAAGAAGCCCGGCCAGGCGGACTTCATGGTATTCCGAATCCAGGAGGATTTGAATTTCGCCGAAAGGAAGCGCCGGATTCCTTTTGACAATATCGCGGGTCAACGGGACAGTAATGCCGAGCATTACATCCCCTTCGGCGTACTGCCCTTTTCCGGTTTTGAAAAATCCCCGGAGAAAGGTTGCCTTTCCTGCATCGGCAACGGATAAAAGCTCTTGGAGAATAAATGCTGCGTTCATAAGATATTGAGTTACAAGTTACAAGTTACAGGTTACAAGCAGGCGGGTTCTTGTAACTCGTAACTTGTAACTCGTAACTAATTAACAATGATTATTTATTCTTTCTTTTTCATAAAATACGCCCGTTTGTCGGGCGGGAAATGTCCGACAGCATACTGCAAAGCCGTGTACGGCATTTTTTGACAGTGGGTTTCCAAAAAACCGGCAAGCGTTTGCAGGTCTCTTCTCCCGACTTCCCGCAGCATCCAGCCGATGGCTTTGTGTACCAAAAAGTGCCTGTTGGCCTGTAATTTTTCCGCAATAGCAAACGTATCGTCAAACTGCCGGTTTTTGATAAGTATCCATGTTGACATGATGGACATCCGCTGTTCCCAAATGTTATCGCTTTCGGCCAACGGTATAAGATACTTCTGTCCGTTTTGTCCAGCAAATACCGCCCGATAATGTCGCGGCAGCTAACATCAACCAAATCCCAGTTGTTGGCTCTGCGGATGTTTTTCAGATAGAAATTGTAGATTTCCTTTCGTTCCGTTTCCGTTGTTTTACGGAATTTGAACTGTTTCACAAGGAAAAGAAAACCGGCCAGGCGGACTTCGTGGTATTCCGAATCCAGGAGGATTTGAATTTCGTTGAGAGGAATCGCCGGATTCTTTTTGGCAATCTTTTTGACAATATTGCGGACCAACGGAACAGTAATGCCGAGTATGACGTCCCCCTCGGCATACAGCCTTTTTTTGATTCTGACTCCCCGGAGAGATATCGCCTTTTCGGGATCGGCAACGGATAAAAGCTCTTGGAGAATAAATGCTGCGTTCATAAGATATTGAGTTACGAGTTACAAGTTACGAGAACCTGCTTGTAACTCGTAACTCGTAACTTGTAATTAATTAATAAGAAACGTTTCTATTTTCCCGATGGGGCCTTCTTTTCCGTGCCGGTTGGCATAGCAGACATAAATGTTGGCCTGTTTGCCCAATTCGGCGGAAGAGAAACGCAGGTCGTGGTGCGAGCCGGAGGTAAACGCCATTCTCCGGTAAGCGCTCAGGTCTTCGGGCAGGACGCCCGGATCGGAAACGGCCAGGTAGAGGTAACTGCCCGCGGCGTTTTCGGGGAGTTTGCGTTTTGAGTTCTCCACGTCTATCACAGTTACGTCATACTCAAAGGCGCCCATGCGCTTCGTTTTAGTTATCCCCGTGGCTGTGGGCGGCTTTGGCGGCGTGCGTACAACGGTATGCGGCGATATTCCGAACACTTCCTTGTCCGGGATGCTTACCGCCGTGTTGAACCGGATGCTTTCGTTCAGGAACTGCCGCCATATTTTTTCCAGCGTTTTACGCGCCTCATCGCGCGCCTCGCGATTGCCTTTCGTAGCCGTTTCGGGATTGGCTGCAATCGCTTCTTTGGCAACGAAATCATTGTAAAGTGGGGTTACTGCGGCCAGCTTGTCGGCAGGAATACCGTAAGCGCTCAAATTTGCTGCCGCCTTCTGATAGGCGATCTTAATGTACTCTGTAAACCCGGCAATTGTCCGGGGAATTGACTGTTTGTTCATTGCTGTTATAAATTTAAAGTTTGTAAATTGATATTCGGTTATTCTCTCCTGTTCTCTTTCAGGGGGTATCAAGGTGTCAAATGGCAAATCATTATTCTTTTCCGGAGTTTTCGGATAGCCGTCCGGAGTTTCCGGATAGATGTCCGAAGTTTCCGCACAGCCGTCCGGAGTTTCCGTACATCTGTACGAAATTTCCGGATGGCCGTACAAAGTTTCCGTACATCCGTACGAAATTTCCGTATAGCTGTACGGAATTTCCGTACGTCCGTCCGAAGTTTTCGGATAGCAATCCGAAGTTTCCGTACGATTGTACGAAGTTTCCGGATAGTTGTACAAAGTTTTTGTACGGATGTACGAAATTTTCCGTCAAAATTTCAAAATCTTCAAAATATTTTCCGGCGCTCCGGAAAAAACAAATACGGCCGCAAATATATAAATTTTTTTTTGAAACCAAAAAAACAGTAAAATTTTATGCGTATTTCAAATTGTCGCGCCCTGTCATTGGCT
>JAITCT010000331.1 GCA_031282925.1 Dysgonamonadaceae bacterium
GGAGACGTATTCCGGTTGCTGGCTGCGAAAATGATTGAACAGGTTGAAATCCGGAACAGAAACAGGTCTGTTACCAGACGGGTAAAGGTGATGTCCCGTGCACAGTGATTGGGCGTTAATTGAAATATTGCCGGCAAAAACCAAGTTTCTGCCGGCAGAAACCGGATTGCTGCCGGCAAAAACCGGACTGCTGCCGGCAAAAACCGCGCTGCTGCCGGCAAAAACCGTGCTGCTGCCGGCAAAAACCGGACTGCTGCCGGCAAAAACCGTGCTGTTGCCGGCAAAAACCGGACTGCTGCCGGCAAAAACCGTGCTGCTGCCGGCAAAAACCGTGCTGTTGCCGGCAAAAACCGCGCTGCTGCCGGCAAAAACCGCGCTGTTGCCGGCAAAAACCGTGCTGTTGCCGGCAGAAACCGGATTGATGCCGGCAGAAACTGAATTTCTGCCGGCAAAAAACAAGAATCTGCCGGCAGAAAACGAAAATCTGCCGGCAAAAGCCGAAAATTTACGGAAAAAATCGGGATTTTTCCGCAAAAAGACCCGATTTTTCGCAAAAAAACCGGATAAATTCACGTATTTTTGCGAATTTAATCTAAAAAACAGAGAAAAAATGGGAAAAACAAAAAACATTGCTTTAATTACTTTATTTGCAGTTCTTTGCAGCGCTTGCGGCAGCACAAAAACGATTCGTAACCGGATGAAAAATATCAAAGTCGACCTTGATTACGAACTTACTTCGCCGGTGTATGAAGGAAATCCGGACAAAACAGTCCGGCTGAACAGCATCGCCGACAAGTCCGGTATGGGATATTTTACCGCCGTGAAAGGCGGCAAAACACTGTTTTTGCCCTTCATTTTATTCTATTACTGGCGCACAAAATACCGTGTTGTTCTGGGGGAAAGCACTTTGACGCAACTTTACCGCGAATTTCTTACCGACGCCCTGCTGGCCGAATGTAACCGGAGCGCCCGCTTCAACCTGGAAACCGGCGGCGACAGACCTGTCGAGGATACTTATTCGCTGGACGTCAGTATTATTCATAACGAAACCCGGTCGGGAATACAGGAAACCGGCACATTGTTCGTTATTCCGGTAGACCCGGAAATAATAGACCTTCAGCATACGGCCTACCGGCAGTTAGCCGTTACAAGCGATTTGAAAATAGCCGTTTCCCTCACGAAAGACGGGCAGGTTTTATGGAAAAAAGATTACGCGGCGCATGAAAAACTTGGGAAAAAATCATTCGGGAGCGATTTCCATATTGCCTGTGAAGCATCTGCGCGCAGCATGTCGGAATGTCTGTCATTCGCTACCAGACAGGTTGTAACGGAAATCTGCCGCGATTTGAACCTGATTCTGTCCATACGGTAATAACTGAAAAATTACGAATTATGAATTACGGAAAGCCGCACCGCGCCGCTTTCCCCGTAATTCGTAATTAGTAATTCGCAGTTTATAATTTGTAATTCCCCCGTCAGGGAATAAACCGGGAACCGAAAATCAAATACCCGATATTCAACCCGAAATTCCAGTTGTTTTTCGGAAAACTGTATCCATTGGCAAACAAACTGATTGACATAAAAGGCAACCGCGCAACCAGGCTGATTTCCCCCATATACGCCGGATGCGTAAACAAACCGCCGTAGCGGGCTTTCCTGTCGGCCCCTTTAATAAGGGGATAAACGGGCAAAAAACCGTGGAAATCGCCCTGCACATGAAAAACAGGGCTGATTTTCCAGACAGGAATAATGCCGCCGGCGACAAACTGGTTAGCCCTGAACGCTTCATTGAAAGCGATACTGCTGTGCAGGGTAGGGGAGTAGGCCGGCGCCTGAAGCACCGAAGCCGTGTAGTTATCCAGGAAATTCTTGCTCGACAGAACGCCTTGAACCCTGTAGCCCAAATTGAATCGGGAATTGATTTCCCGCAGATTATATATCGACGCATCTAATTGAATCCACGACTGCGAAGGCCTGTTTTGCTCATACCGCCCCTTTACCGGCGTAAAAGACTCTTTCCCGGATATATACTGGGCAAAAACATGATGATCGTCTCCCGAAATCGGATATTGCTTGGCGTCCTGCGTGTTTTTCCTGTAAAAAATACCGAACGAAAACAATTTGTGAATACTTTTGTCAAAAAAATCTTCCGTATAAATGTTATCCTGGTAATACCTGTCTTCCAGCACCCCGTAGCCGGCAACAAAATCCATGCGCGCCTTATTGACAAAAGGAAGCCCCAAACCAAGTTTCCCATACGTTTCCCGCTGATGAATGAAAGTAGATATTTCCGTATCCATAAACAGTTTCTCGCTCTCATAATATCTCCGGTAACTGTAAGCAACCTGCCCGGTAATATCCATCGGGATATGTCCCTGCAACTCCACTTTGCCGGCTAAAGACACGCCATTGTAGGTATTGCCCGCCTGCATGTCGAGAGTCAGGGTAGAAGCAAAATCCGTCAAACTCCTGTAGCCAAGTCCCAGATACAACTGATTGGTACTCATCGAAGAAACATTTCCCCCGAAAGCAACCATAATTACATTATCAATCTTTATATCAAGGTGTAAATCAAAAAATCCCGTCTCCGGATTCCAAACGGCATACGGTATGATTTCCTTTATTTTCGGATTGGAAAGTAAACGGAAATACGACTGTTTGAAATTTTCCACGGTAAAATGATCATCCTCGCGGCTGATTTGGTGCTGAATATATAATTTTTGTTCCTCATTCACTCCGGAAATATATATCTTATTGAAAATCAAAGGCGGAAGTTGAGACTTGTAAACCTTCCTCCTTTGTTCGAGCTCCTTCAAAGGTGTCCTGCGATGCACTTTCATTCGAATGGAATCAATCATTTGCAAGGCAACCTCGTAGCCAAGATTAAAAAGCGTTTCTGATTTTTGAAAATCAAGCAAATTAACCCCCTCCAAAGTGAAATTCATCACAACCCCCTCATCCGGGCTAACGTTGTAGGAAGGCTTCTGCATAACCATATTTTCCAGCAGGTCATACAAATCCATTTCCTCGATTCGCTTTTCTTTTTTCCCCGTAACCGATGAGCCGATAATAAAATCCGGATGAAAATTTTCTTTCATCGGATTCACCGGAAAATTATCGTAAATACCGCCGTCGAAAAGAGGAACGCTGTCCATATAGATCGGATTGAATACAAGTGGAAAAGTCATGGAAGCCCTTACCGCTTCGCCCAAATTACCGCTCCTGAAAAAAACAGGCTCTTTATGGAAAATATCGGAAGCCACGCACAGAAAAGGCACGAAAAGACTGTTAAAATCGCCGCCGCACAAAGCATTCGCCTGTGCATACAATTGCATAAACGCCTGGTTCATCTGAATCGGATTGATAAGATGATTAGGCAAAAGCGACCGGTCGATTTTCAGGTAGTTAAGAGGAAGCCTGAGTTTTACAAAATCCGGCTTGTTCGGACTTTTCCTGAAATAATACTGGTATTCCTCCTCCACCTTTCCCGTTTGCCAGTAATAAAAATTATCCGATAAAAATAAATCAAGCATCTCCTCCGGCGAATACCCCGAAGCATACAAACTCCCAACGATAGCCCCGATGGAAGTTCCCGCTATGTAATCAATCGGAATATCGTTATCTTCCAAAGCCTTAATAATTCCGATATGCACAGCGCCCTTAGCGCCGCCGCCGCTCAGCACCAGACCGACTTTTTGGGAATAAGCCGGACGGAATGAAGCCAGTAAAATCAAAAAAATAAAAAATCGTATTTTGCACATAATTCTTTCAAATTGGCAGCAAAAATAAACAATTTTCAGTTATGTTGGGTGCATTTCAAATTGTCGCAGTGCGGTTGGAAGCCTTTCATTGGCT